>DATCPV010000419.1:0-6002 GCA_036569885.1 Gaiellales bacterium
GATGCAGGCCGAGGTCGAGGTCACCCAGCCAGAACCAGGCTTCGGCGCCCAGCGCCCGCGCCTGCTCGAGCGCGCGCGGCGTGTCGCCGGCCACACCCCAGCCGCGGTCGGGGTCGATCCGCCCCGTGAGGGTGTAGAGCACGGTGTCGAGGTCGGGCGAGACGTGCAGGCCGTACGGCTCGAGATCGTCGCCGACGTTCCCGACGATGGTGACGGCCGCCGGGTCGACGACCTCGACCAGTCCCTGCAGGAAGCGCGCCCCACCGACACCGCCGGCGAGCACCGTGACACGGGGGTCGGCCATCGCCGCGTATCATGGCCGCTTCCGCGGGGCGGATGCGACATTCGAAGGGGGACGGGCCTGTGGCTGAACGGCGATCGATCCTGACCGCGCCTGCGGCGAGTGTCGCGCTGGTCGCGATCGGAGCCGCCCTGTGGGGCTTCGACGGTGCCCTGCGCCAGCCGCTCGTGGCGACGCCGGCGCGCTGGTCGCCCTACACGATCGTCCTCTACGAGCACGTCCTCCTGACGGCGATGGTCGCGCCGTTCCTGTACCGGCACAGGCGCAGCCTGCGCCGGCTGGACGCCGGCGGGTGGCTGGCGGCGCTGGGCGTCGCCTGGGGCGGTTCGGCCCTTGCCACGCTCGCCTTCACGACGGCGTTCGAATACGGCAACCCCGATGTGGTCGTGCTGCTGCAAAAGACGCAGCCGCTGTGGGCCGTGGCCGCGGCGGCGCTGGTGATGCGGGAGCGGCCGCGGCGCGCGCTGGTCTGGTTCGTCATCCCCGCGCTGGTCGGCACGTACCTGCTCTCGTTCGGCACCATGTCCCCCGCGGATGCCTTCACGGGGGGCCGCGGCAAGGCTGCGGTGCTGGCGCTGGGGGCGGCGGCCCTGTGGGGCGCGGCGACGGCGTTCGGGCGCAGGACACTGGTCGCGATCGAGCCCCAGCTGGTCACCGCTGTGCGGTTCACGCTGGCGCTGCCCCTGCTCGCGGCGATCGCCCTCGTCGAAGGCGCGCTTTCGCCACCGGCCGCCGCCCACTCCTCGGACGTGCCGCGGCTCGTCGGGCTGGCACTGATCCCGGGGTTGGTCGCCCTCCTGCTCTACTACCGCGGTCTCGAACGGACGCCTGCGTCGGTGGCGACCTTCGCTGAGCTCGCGTTCCCGGCCACCGCGTTGGTGGTCAACTACTTCGCCCTGGGCTCATCGATCAGCGAGATGCAGCTTGCGGGTTTCGGGATCCTGTGGCTGACGATCGCCCTGCTTCACCGGCTGCCGGTCGCACTCCCCGGCGTCACGAGTGACGCTCGCGCCATTCGACCAGCTTCGGCAGCAGGCTGAGGTCCCAGTCGGGGCCGCCGGTGGTCATGATCAGATGCGTGATGCCGCTCCCGAGGTAGGCGTCGAGATGGGGCAGTGAGTCGGCCTCGACGTCGCCCACGGAGCGTTCGATCGCCGCGGGGTCGCGCCCGATGCGCCGGCACCACTCGTCGAGCACCGAGCACTTGTGCGCCATCCTCGCCGGGTCGCCGAACCCGTTCCAGATGTCGGCGTGCTGGGCGACGATGCGCAGGGTGACCTGCTCGCCGCCGCCGCCGATCATGATCGGCATGGGCGTGCGCAGCGGGGCGGGATTCAGCTTGTTCAGCCGGCCGCGCAGCACGGGCATGGCGGCGTCGAGGTCGCGCAGGCGCGACGGGGCCGTGCCGAACTCGTAGCCGTACTCCCGGTAGTCGCGCGCGAACCAGCCTGATCCAATCCCGAGGATGAGGCGCCCGCCGGCGATGTGATCGACCGTCCGCGCCATGTCGGCCAGAAGGCTCGGGTTGCGGTAGGAGTTGCACGTGACGAGCGCGCCGATCTCGACCCGCTCGGTGACCTCCGCCATGGCCGCGAGCAGCGACCAGCACTCGAAATGGGCGCCGTCGCGATCGCCGTACAGGGGGAAGAAATGGTCCCAGTTGAAGACGGTATCGGCGCCCATGTCCTCGACCCGCAGCCAGGCGTCGCGCATGCCCTGGTAGGTCCCCTGCTGCGGCTGCACCTGCACGCCGATCCTGATGGGATGTCGCTCCGGCACCGAGGCGGAAATGTACTGCGCCGTGTGTCCGTGCGTTCCGGCTCAAGATCGCCGTATACCAGCCGATATCTCGCTTGTGAATTCCGAGCGCCGCCCCACGCCCGGGCCCACACGGCCCAGCGACGATGTCCGGTGGATTGACCGCTGGCTGGCCGCGTGCGCGGACCTGGACGAGCTCAAGCGCACCAATCCGATGACGGACGCCGTGATCGACGAGATCGACGGCCGCCGCATCCGCGTCGGCGGCAGGTGGCTCGCCGACTTCGCCTCGTGTAACTACCTCGGATTCGACCTCGACCCCGAGATCATGGACGCGATCCCCGGCTACGTGCGGGCGTGGGGCACGCACCCGAGCTGGTCGCGGCTGCTGGGCAGCCCGGTGCTCTTCGGCCAGATCGAGGAGCGCCTAACCGAGCTGCTCGGCTGCGAGGACGCCCTCGTGCTGCCCACGATCACCCACATCCACATGTCGGTCATCCCGGTGCTCGCCGCCGGCGGCACCGTGTTCATGGATACCCGCGCACACAAGACCGTCTACGACGGCTGCCAGTTCGCGGTCGCCCGCGGCGCCACGCTCAAGCGGTTCCGGTTCGAGGATCCCGACGATCTTGAGCGGCTCCTGATGGAGGATCGCTCCGGCCGGCGCCTGGTCTGCATGGACGGCGTCAACAGCATCACCGGCAACGCTCCCGACCTGACGGCGTTCGCCCGCGTCACCCGCCGCCATGGTGCGCTCCTCTACGTCGACGACGCGCACGGGTTCGGCGTCATCGGCCAGCGCTCTCCGGGGGAGCTCAGCCCGTACGGCAGTCGCGGCAACAGCATCGTCCGGCACATGGGTGAGTCCTACGAGGGGATCGTGCTCGTGGGCGGATTCTCCAAGTCGTACTCGTCGCTGGCGGCGTTCATCGCCTGCCCGACGCCGCTCAAGGAGATGCTCAAGACCGCCGCACCTCCCTACCTGTACTCCGGCCCGCCGCCGGTGGCGTCGCTCGCAACCACGCTGGCCGGGTTCGAGGTCAACGAGCGCCGTGGCGATGAGCTCCGGCGTGCGCTCTACCAGCGCACGGGGCGCGTGCTCCAGCGTCTCGACGACCTGGGCGTGCGCACCCTCAACCGCTCCGGGTTCCCGATCATCGAGATTCCTCTCGGCGACCATCGCGACATCGGCGCGGTCGGCCGGTTCCTGTTCGACCACGGCATCTACGTGACCCTCGCCGCCTACCCGCTCGTGCCCAAGGACGAGGTCGGCTTCCGGATCCAGATCACGGCTGCGAACGGCGACGACGAGATCGAGGAGCTGATCGACACCCTCGACGCGCTCTCCCGCCAGTTCGCCCTGCAGCCCGCCGAGTCGCTCGAGGAGGCCGCATGAACCGCCCGGTGACCGCCCTGCGCAATGCGCTGTGGCCGCTCTCGGTCAAGACCGTGTGGCTGTGGTACCTGCTCGCGGGATCGGTCGTGACCTACCTGTACGTCGTCGTGCCGACCTTCCAGCGTGGCAGCACGCTGCACGGGCCGCTCATCAACGCCCTCGGCCTGTCGGGCGCGATCGCGATCGTGGCCGGGATGCGGATGCACCGCCCGCGCGCCGTGGTGGCCTGGAGCCTCATGGTCGTCGGCCAGCTCCTGTTCGTCGCCGGAGACTTCTACACGTACAGCCTCACCAGCCTGTTCGGCGTCACCGTCGGCTTCCCGTCGCCCGGCGACGCCCTCTACCTGACGGTGTATCCCGCGCTGATGGCGGGGCTCCTGGTGCTCGTCCGCCGGCGCAATCCGCGCACCGACCGGGCCGGCGCGATCGACTCGCTCATCCTGACGCTCGGAATCGCCCTGCTCTCATGGGTGTTCCTGATCGCCCCGAACATCCAGCTCGGAGGCGACTGGCTGCCCGAGGCGGTCTCGATCGCCTATCCCGTCGGCGACATCCTGCTGCTCGCGGCGGCGATCCGGCTCGCGGTCGACCGGGGCGTGCGCGCGCCCGCGTTCTACCTGCTTTCCGGCAGCATCGTCTGCCTGCTCATGACCGACTCGGTCTACAACCGCATGCTGCTCGACGGCACCTACCACGGCCAGGTGATCCTCGATGTGGGCTGGATCTTCTACTACCTCCTGTGGGGAGCCGCGGCGCTGCACCCGTCGATGCGCACGCTGGAGCAGCCCGCCGAGGACCGCACCCGGCTGACCCCCCTACGGCTCACGTTCCTGAGCGTGGCCTGCCTGATCGCCCCTGGGATCCGGCTCTACCAGGAATGGGGCAATACCGACGTGGTCGTGGTGGTCATCGCCTCGATCCTGATGTTCCTGTTCGTGCTCGTCCGCATGGCCGGCCTCGTGCGCCAGGAGGAGCGGGCCGTCTCGCGCCAGCGCGCCCTGCGCCGGGCGGGCGTCGCGCTTGTGGGCGCTGCGAGCATGGATCAGATCGAGGCCGCCGCGGCCGCCGCCGTGCGCGAGCTCGCCGGGGCCGACGCGGACGCGCGCCTGGTGAGCTTCCACGAGGATCCCGCCGAGGACGGCGTCTCGCCCGCCGTGCGCGGGTGGCTGACCGATCTCGCGAAGCAGGGTGGCGAGCCGGTGCGCTGGGCCGGCATCCCGCATGAGCTTGTGGACGAGCTCGAGCTCGCCCAGGGCGCCTCGTACGCGGTGCTCGCGCTGGCGGGCCGCGCCGAGGGAAGCGCGTTTCTGATCGTGTGCATCCCCGGTATCCACGGCGCCGAGATGAGCGGTGCGCTCGAGGCCCTGGCCGCCCAGATGTCGCTGGCAATCGACGGGGCGCTGCTGGCTGAGGACTTGCACCGGCGCCGCAGCGAGGCTCGCTTCCGCTCGCTGGTTGCCCACTCGAGCGACCTGATCGCCGTGCTCGACCGCAGCGGCACGGTCGTCTACCAGAGCCCCTCGATCGAGGAGGTGCTCGGATACACCGCCGACGAGGTGATGAACACCCGCTTCGACCTCCTGGTGCGGCCCAGCGACCGGGCCCGGCTGATACAGGTGGTCGAGGGCTCCGACGCGCGCGCCGGCGGCTCCGGCATGGTCGAGTGCAGCCTGCGCAGCCGCGCCGGCGAGTGGATCCAGTTCGAGATCCGCCACACCAACCTGCTGAACGACGAGCACGTCCAGGGAATCGTGCTCAACTGCCGCGACATCAGCGAGCGCAAGCTGTTCGAGGATCAGCTCGCCCACCAGGCGTTCCACGATCCGGTCACCGGCCTCGCCAACCGGGCGCTCTTTGCCGACCGCGTCCAGCACGCGCTCGCCCGGGCGACGCGGGAGCACTCGACGGTTGGCGTGATCTTCATCGACCTCGACGACTTCAAGACGATCAATGACAGTCTGGGACACGCCTCTGGCGACGCCGTCCTGCAGGAGGTGTCGCACCGCATGCGCGCCGCCGTGCGCCCGACCGACACCGTCGCCCGCTTCGGCGGCGACGAGTTCGCCGTCCTGGTGGAAGAGGTGGAGCGCTCGCAGGAGGCCGTGGACGTGGCCGAGCGCGTGCTGGAGGCGCTGAACGCGCCCATCGACACGGGCCACAAGGAGCTCTTCGTCGGCGCCAGCGTCGGCCTGTGCCTGACCAACGGCGATCTCATCGACGCCGCCGACCTGCTGCGCAACGCCGACGTGGCGATGTACATGGCAAAGCGCGAGCGCAAGGGCAGCTATCGGGTGTTCGAGCCGGACATGCACCGCGAGGTCGTCGAGCGGCTCGAGATGCGCGCCGACCTGCAGCGCGCCGTCGACACCGGCCAGCTCGAGGTGCACTACCAGCCGGTGATCCGTCTCCTCGGCAGCACCGTGTACGGCTTCGAGGCGCTCTTGCGCTGGCACCATCCCACCCGCGGCACGATCGCGCCGACGCACTTCATCCCGCTGGCCGAGGACACCGGCCTGATCGTCCCGATCGGTCGCTGGACGCTCAACC
>DATCPV010000420.1:0-2450 GCA_036569885.1 Gaiellales bacterium
CCGCCGGCCCGTCGCCGCGGCGGAGCTCGGTGCCGGCGTCGCCCCGTGGCCCCCGGCCCGGGCCGCCGCGCTGGTCGTCAACACCACCCCGATCGGCCAGCATGAATACCCGGTGCCAGGCACTCAATATTCATTCCCGCCCGAGCTGATCGAGCCGGGGATGATCGTCGTCGACCTGGCCTACCGGGGAGACGGCTCGCCGACACCGCTGATCGCGGCGGCCGGCGAGCGGGGTGCGCGGGCGGTGGACGGCCTCGAGGTGCTGGTCGGCCAGGGTATCTACGCGTTCGAGCTCTTGACCGGCGTCCCCGCACCGGTGGACGTCATGCGGGCGGCCGCCCGGGGTCAAACGCCGCCGGATCGGTGAACGGCTCCCGGCCGAGCACCAGCTCGGCGACCAGGCGGCCCGAGCCGCCACCGGTGAGGATGCCCTCGCTGCCGTGGCCGGCACACACGAATGTGCGCTCGTCCAGCCGGCCGATGTAGGGGCGGCCGTCCTCCGAGAAGGGGCGCAGGCCCGTCCAGCTCGTGCCCACCTCGCGTCCGGCCAGCGCGGGCACCAGGCGGCAGGCTCTGGCGGCGTTCTCCCGGAGCGCGGCCGTGCTCTCCGGCCACTCGTGCAGCGCCGCCGACCGCGATGCGCCCACGCTCACCGAGCCGTCCCGGTTCTGGTGCACGCCGAGCGCGTGGGCGGACTCGGCGCCGGTCTCGGCCAGTCCGGGCGACGCCAGCCGTTCGAGGCTTACGGCGCCGGCCGGGCGGGGATCGGGGACGGGCTCGTAGCCGGCCTCGTGGACGGCGTGGCGGAGCACCGGCGGGCCCGGCACGAGCAGGGCCAGCCAGCCGCGCACCGGGCGCACGGGAACGTCCGCCCCCACCGCATGCCCCAGCCGCCGCGACCATGCCCCAGCGGCCAGCACGACAGCGTCGGCCGCCATCGAGCCGGCGTCGGTGACCACCCCTCCGGCGCCGATCCGCTTGACCTCGACATGGGTGCGGATGTCAGCCCCGGCCGCCGCCGCCGCCTCGGCGGCCGACGCGGCCAGCGCGCCCGGGTCGGTGCGCCTGCCCTCGGCGATCAGAAGCCCGCCGGCGACGCCCTCCGCAAGCGCCGGCTCGGCCGCGGCGACGCCCGCCGCGTCGAGCAGGTCTCCGGCGACCGGCGCGTGCTCGAGCGCGGCCAACTGGCCCGTGTGCGCGGCCAGAAGGAGCGTCCCGATCGGCTCGCGGTCGAAGCAGAAGTCGGCGCCGTGCTCGTCG
Organism: Gaiellales bacterium; assembly: GCA_036569885.1. Classification (GTDB taxonomy): domain Bacteria; phylum Actinomycetota; class Thermoleophilia; order Gaiellales; family JAICJC01; genus JAICJC01. Next base: position 1,261 of record DATCPV010000420.1, read on the forward strand.
GCGAGGCGCGTGTAGACGGCGATGCTCTCGCGCCACAGCGGCACCAGCTCGGCGTAGTCGGGCGGGAGGACGAGGCCCTGGCTGCGGCCGGTTGCCCCCGAAGCGATCGCGCCGCGCTCGAGCAGGGTCACGCTCGCTCCGGCCTCGGCCAGATGCCAGGCGGTCATGGTCCCGACCACGCCGCCGCCGATCACGATCACGTCCGGCACGAGGCGGGAGCCTACAGTCCCGGCTCGTTTCCGCCGATAAAGCGGACATGGAAACGGTACTTCCGCTGGCAGGTGCTGGGTTTGCACTGGGCTGGCCGATCGAATGGCTGATCCAGCGCTTCCCGAGGGGCGAGGGCACCGCCCCGTCGGCGCGCCGCCGCTGGTACGTCGCGGCCGCCACCGCCGCCCTCTTCGCGGTCATCGCCCTGCGGATCGGGCTGCATCCGCGCCTCGCGCCGGCCCTGCTCCTGACCGCTCTCATCGTGCCTGCGTCGGTCATCGACCTGCGCCTGCGGATCATCCCCGACCTGATCAACCTGCCCGGAGCGGTGCTGGTGTTTCTGGCTGCCGTGGCCGCGCAGCCCGACCGGTGGCTCGAGCTTCTGATCGGCGGATTCGCGGCCGCGTTGTTCCTCGGCATCGCCTGGCTCGTCTATCCCGCAGGAATGGGCCTCGGCGACGTAAAGATGGTGCTGATGATCGGGCTGGCTCTCGGCAAGTACGTCGGCGTCGCGATGTTCGCCGCATTCGCCCTGTCCACCGTCTTCTCGCTGGGCCTGCTGGTCGCCAAGGGCTTCGGCGGCCGCAAGGCCACGTTCCCCTTCGGCCCGTTCCTCGCCCTGGGCGCGATGGCGGCGATCCTGTGGGGCCCGCAGCTGTGGGCGGCGTGGTACATCGGCTGATGGGTTCCGGCCGCGGCGTCACCGTGATCTTCCTCGGCTGCCTGGGTGCGGCCGTCGTGTACTCGCTGATGATGGCCTTCGGCGACCCGGCGCTCGAGCTCGAGGTGTGCGCCGCGTGGCTGCCGCTGTACCTGGGTGCCTATGCCATCGGCTTCGCCGGTACGGCCCCCGCCGCCGCGCCCGCCGACTGACCCCGGCTCGCCCCCTGGCCGCCGGCCGCCGACCCGCCCTGCGGGTAGGCTGCGTGGCCTCATGGAGCTCACCTACGTCACCGCCGGGGAGTCGCACGGCCCGGGGC
>DATCPV010000421.1:0-3027 GCA_036569885.1 Gaiellales bacterium
GGCCAGACGCTCACGCTGCGACACGACACGACCTCGCGCGAGGCCTTCGTGCCCGGAACACTGCTTGCAATCAGGCGCATCGGCCAGCTGCCGCCGGGCCTCACGAGCGGCCTCGAGGCGCTGTTGTGATCCGTCCCGAGCCCGTTCCCGACCTCGACTGGGACGCAGGCCGCGCCCGCGAGCTGACCGGCGCAATGCTCGACCTGTGGTGCGAGCTGCTCGACCGGATGGGCGAGCTGCCCGTGTCACGGCCGCTCGACGCGGCGGGCGTGGCCCGCGCGGCCGCGCTGCCGGTGCCCGAGCAGCCACTCTCGGTGCCGGAGCTGGCAGGCCTGCTGCGGCCCCTGGTGCTGGAGCACTCCACGCTGTGCGGCCACCCCGGGTTCATGGCCTACGTCTCGGGATCGGGGACTGTCCCCGGCGCCGCGGCCGACCTGCTCGCCGCCGGATTCAACCCCAACGTGGGCGGGTGGACACTGTCGCCGGCCGCGACCGAGCTCGAGCTGCACCTGATGCGCTGGCTAGCCGGTCAGTTCGGTCTGCCCGCGGGCGCGGGCGGTCTGATGACCAGCGGCGGGGCGGCCTCGAACCTCACGGCGCTCAAGGCCGCCCGGGATGCGCGCACCGAGGGAGACGTCCGCCGGGACGGTGTCGGTGGCCTGCGGCTCGTGCTGTACGCATCCGCCGAGGCGCACGCCACCATCGCCGAGGCGGCCGACATGCTCGGGCTGGGGGAGCGGGCCGTGCGCGCCATCGCCACCGACGACGGCTACCGCATGCGCATCGACGACCTCCGCCGGGCGGTGGCCGACGATCTGGCGGCCGGGATGCACCCCTTTGCCGTGGTCGCGACCGCCGGCACGACCGCGACCGGCGCGATCGACCCGCTGCCGGACGTGGCCCACCTGTGTGCCGAGCACAACCTCTGGCTGCACGTCGATGCCGCCTACGGCGGGGCCGCGGCCCTCGCGCCCGAGCTGCGTCCGCTGCTTCGTGGGATCGACCGGGCCGACTCGATCGCCTTTGACCCGCACAAGTGGCTGTACACGCCGCAGTCAAGCGCCTGCCTGCTGGCGCGTGACCCGCGCAGCCTGCTTCGCAGCTACTCGATCGACGCCGCCTACGTGCGTGACGACGCGAGCCTGTCGGGCCGCGGCACCAACATCGGTGAGCTCGGGCCACAGTGGTCGCGCGCATTCCTAGCGCTGAAGGTGTGGTTATCGCTCGCGGCGCACGGCACGGAGGCGTACGGCCGCCGGATCGCCCACGATGTCGAGCTCGCCCGCTACCTCGACCGGCGGGTGCGCGAGCACCCCGACCTGGAGCCGATGTGCCCGGTCACCCTCTCGATCGCATGCTTCCGGTATGCACCCGAGGCGGCCGCCCTCGACCCGGCGGGGCTGGACGCGCTGAACGAGCGGCTGATGGTCGCGATCCGGCGCGACGGCCGGGCGTTCCCGTCAAACGCGGAGCTCGGCGGCCGCTACTGCCTGCGCGCCTGCCTGGTCAACCACCGCACCGAGGCGCGCGACATCGATGCGCTGATCGATGCCACCGTCGAGCTCGGTACGAGGCTGCTCGCAGGCTGACGAAGGTCAGGCCTCGACGCGCCGAAACGCCTCGAGCGCCCGCGCCGTTGCCTCCGTGGAGGCATCCGCCAGCGGCATGCGCACCGCGGCGGTCGCGATGCGGCCCTGCGCATGCAGGAGCGCCTTGATCACCGCGGGGCTGGGCTCGGCGAAGAGCGCCTGCACGAGTGGTAGCAGCGCCTCGGCGTGGCTACGGCCCGCTTCGACCTCATGCCGGAGGCCGCACTCGATCATCTCCACGAACCGGCACGTGCGCAGGTTCGCGGACGCCGCGATCGCGCCTCGGGCCCCCATCAGCATCAGCGGGAAGAGGAAGGCGTCGTCGCCGCCCAAAAGCGCGAAGTCGTCGCCCGCCTCCGAGATCACTCGCAGCGTGTCGGCATCGATGCAGCCGACGGCCTGCTTCACCCCGGCGATGTTGGTGGTCGCCGCCAGTTCGAGCAGCGCGCCGGCGCCGAGCCCGCGGCCGGTGCGGTAGGGGATGTTGTAGGCGATCAACGGGACGGGCGAGCGGGCGGCAACAGCCTGGAAGTGGCGCACGATCGCCGTCTCTGACGGACGCACGTAGTAGGGCACGACAGCCAGGGACGCCGCCACACCCGCGACCGCCGCCAGCGCCTCGTGCCGCAGGATCGTGGTGCGGGTGTCGTTCGTGCCGGCACCGACGATGAGCACCGCCTCCCGCCGCGCGCACACCTCGGAACAGACGCCGACGACCGCCTCGCGCTCGCCGTCGTCGAGCGATGTCGGCTCGCCCGTCGTGGCCAGCGCGACGATGCCACGGGCGCCGCAGTCGAGCACGTGCTCCGCCAGCCGCCCGAGCGCACCGAGGTCGACGGCCCCGCGCTCGTCGAAGGGGGTCACCAGCGGGACGTAGACGCCCGCGGGGCGCAGGCTGCTCGACACCGGCGAGAGTATACGGATGGCCTCGGGTAGACTCCCGACCATGGCAGCACCGTTGGGCGAGCTTCTCACAGCGATGGTTACGCCGTTTCAGGCGGACGGGTCGGTCAACTTCGCGTCGGCCCGCAGACTGGCTCACCACCTGATCGACACCGGCTCCGACGGCGTCGTCGTGTGCGGGACGACGGGTGAGGGACCGACCGTCAGCGACCGCGAGAAGCTCGACCTGCTGGAGGTCATCACCGCCGAGGTCGGCTCCAGCGCGACGGTCATCGCCAACACCGGCACGTACGACACGCACCACTCTGTTGCCCTCACTCGGGCGGCGCTCGAGTCCGGCGTGGATGGGTTCCTGGCCGTCACCCCGTACTACAACAAGCCGCCCCGGGCCGGCATCGTGGCCCACTTCGCGGCCATCGCCGAGGCCGCCGACGGCCGCCCGCTGATCGTCTACAACATCCCCCAGCGGGTCGTCGTGAACCTGGAGCCCGACCTCCTGGCCGAGCTCGCCAAGATCCCGAACGTCGTCGCGGTC
>DATCPV010000422.1:0-4049 GCA_036569885.1 Gaiellales bacterium
GCGTGTACGTGCCCAACGGCCGCGAGGTGGGCTCGCCGACGTTTGCGGCCAAGCTCGTGTTCCTGGGCGCGATGGCCGCGCGCGCGACGGAGCTGGCCGCGGCCGGGCCGGCGATGATCGCGGGCGACATGAACGTGTGCCCCACCGACGCCGACGTGTACGACCCGGAGGCGTTCGTCGGCTCCACGCACGTCACGCCGGAGGAGCGCTCGGCGCTCGCCCGGGTGGTGGCGGCGGGCTTCGTGGATTCCTACCGGCACCTCGAGCCCGACGCGCCCGGGTTCACCTGGTGGGACTACCGCCAGGGCCACTTCCATCGCGGACTCGGCCTCCGCATCGACCTCGCGCTGCTGTCCGCCGGCCTGGCGCCGCGGCTGCGGTCGTGCGGGATCGACCGCGACTTCCGCAAGGGGCCGAAGCCGTCCGATCACGCGCCCCTCCTGGTCGAGCTGGCCGGGGGCTGAGCTCTCCCCCTTGCGGGTGATTGACTCTTCGCGGTCATCCCGGAGACTTGAATTAATTTCACCGTCTCGGGACGGCTTTCGAGGAGAGAGGAAACCTCATGGGTGTAGGCATTCGAACACGCCTGACCGGTGGCGCCGGCTCAGAGCGCAGCGAGCTCACCGACGACGACGTGCAGTCCGCCCTCGGCCGGCTGTCGGCGTACGATGCACAGCCGCCGGAGACGGAGCGGCGCCGCCCGGTCGGATCGCCGCCCCCGCTGCGCCGGCGCTTCGGCCTCTGGCAGCGCTAGAGCGTCTCGGGTGGCCGCGGGCGCGGCTCGCGATCGGGGCGAAAGACGTTGTCGGCCGGGGGCAGCCGGCCTGACAGCAGATCGGCCAGCCGGCGGCTGCCGGCCGGGCTCAGCATGATGCCGTGGCCCGAGTAGCCGGTGTTGACGAAGAGGCCCGGAACGGCGGTCTCGCCGATGAGCGGCCAGTGGTCGGGGGTCATCGTGTACTGCCCGGCCTGCACCATCCAGTGCGCGGCATTTTGATCCCACACGTCACGCCAGAAGGGCGCCGTGCGGGCGACCGCCGTGGGGCTTGCGGGATCGAGCAGCTCGAAGGCAAACCCGGGGTCGGTGGGGACAGCGTCGGTCGGATCGGACGGCCGCGTGGTTGGATCCGTGAAGAGGAGCCACGCTCCCTGCAACGCCGGCCGCCAGTGGGCGCCCGTGTCCTCATCGATCGTCATCGGCGCGCCGGCCGGCACCTGGGGCACGTCGGGCATCACCAGCTTGTGCCGGCGCACCGTCTCGATCGGTAGTCGCAGGCCGCCCCACTCGGCGACGCCGCCGCTCAGCGGCCCGCACGCGATCACGACCCGCTCGGCCGCGATCGGGCCGAGCGAGGTGCGGACGGCCTGGAGTCGCCCGCCCGAGATCTCGAAGCCTTCGGCTCTGCACCCGGTGACGATCGTCGCCCCCGACGCCGCGGCGAGACCCATCGTGACGGCCCGGGTGTCGATGAACCCGTCGCCGGCGCGGTACCGGGCCTGGACGACCTCGGGGGCCACGTATGGGAACCGTCGCCGCACCTCGTCGCCGGAAAGCAGCTCGACGTCGGTCACCCCCCACCCGTGCTGGCGCTGCACCAGATCGCGCTGCGCGGCGGCCCGCTCGGCAGACGTCGTCAGCCACAGGTAGCCCTGGGCGCGGATGCCGGCGGCGTAGCGGCTCTGGCCGGTGACCTCGGTGAAGTTCTGAAACAGCGCCACCGATTCCTCGACCAGCCGCAGCTCCTCCTCGGTCGAGAACTGAAGCCGGTACGCGCCGGTCGAGACGGGGGTCGTGAGCGTGCAGAGCGCCGGTCGCGCCTCGATCAGCACCGGGCGGATCCCGGCGCGGGCGGCGTAGAACGCGGTCGCGGCGCCGACGATCCCCCCACCGATCACCACCAGCTCCGCGGTGCGGGGCGGGGTGTTCACGGCCTGATCCTACCGGGACCGCGGCGGTGGAAACCGTCTAGGATCGCACCCGAGATGTCACCCCTGCTCCTGGCCGCCTCGGTGACGCCGCTTCGCGACGGCGGCGCCCGGCTCGACGAGGAGGCGGTCGAGCCGCTGGTGCGGTTCTTGATCGACGGCGGGGTGGACGGCATCTTCGCGCTGGGCACGACCGGAGAAGGTGTGCTTCTGAGCATCCCGGAGCGCCGCACCGCTGCGGAGCGGTTCCGGGAGGTGCGCGCGGGGATGCTGATCGTCCATTGCGGTGCGCAGAGCACCGCCGACACCGTGGCGCTCGCGGGCCACGCCGCGGCGATCGGGGCCGACGGCGTCGCCGTCATCCCGCCGCCCTATTACCCGCTGGGCGACGACGCCCTCGTCGAGCACTTCGTGGCGGCGGCCTCCGCCTGCGCGCCGACCCCGTTCTACCTGTATGCGTTCGCCGCCCGCAGCGGCTACCCGCTGCCCGTCGCGGTGGTGGAGCGCGTCCGCGAACGGGTCGAGAACCTCGCCGGCCTCAAGGTGTCGGACGCCCCGTTCGAGCGCGTGCAGCCGTTTCTCGGGCTCGGGCTGCCGGTGTACGTCGGCGCAGAACGGCTGATCCCCGAGGCGCTCGCCGCCGGTGCCGCCGGCGCCGTGTCGGGGCTCGCGTCGGCCTACCCGGAGGTCGTGGCCGAGGTCGTCCGCCGGCCCGATCGGGAGGGTGCCGACCGGCTGGATGCGCTTCGCCGCGGGCTCGAGCAGTACCCGTTCCAGGCCGCGCTCAAGCAGGTGCTCCGGGCGCGCGGCGTCCCGCTGCAGGCGGATGTGCGCGCGCCGCTCGAGCCGCTCGGGGCCGACCGGGCCCGCGCCGTCGACCAACTCGCGGCCGTCCCGAAGGCGGCGGCACCGCCGTACTGAGCGGGGTTCTCGTGGCCCGTGAGTTCGCCGATCGCGCCGACGCAGGCCGGCGCTTGGCAGAGCGCCTGGGAGCGTACGCGGGTCGTGGCGACGTGATCGTGCTGGGCCTGCCCCGCGGGGGCGTGCCCGTCGCGGCGGAGGTCGCCCGCAGCCTGCCCGCCCCGCTCGACGTGTGCGTCGTGCGCAAGCTGGGCGTGCCCGGTGACGAGGAGCTCGCCCTCGGCGCGATCGCCGCCGGCGGCGTGCTGGTCCTGAACGACCGGGTCGTCTCCGGCCTGCATCTCTCCGACGAGGCGATCGCCGCCGTGGCCGCCGTGGAGCGCGCCGAGCTGCGCCGGCGCGAGCAGGCCTACCGGGGTGAGCGGCCGCCGGCGGATGTCGCCGGCCGCACCGTGATCGTTGTCGACGACGGCCTGGCCACCGGGGCGACCATGCGGGCTGCCGTCCGCGCCGTGCGCATGCGGGCGCCCGCCCGGGTGGTGGTCGCGGTGCCGGTCGCGGCGCCCGAGACGTGCGCCGCGCTCGGCCCCGAGGTTGACGAGGTCGTCTGCGCCCTGCGGCCGTCCGACTTCCGGTCGGTCGGGGGGTGGTACGACGACTTCGCGCCGACCACCGACGACGAGGTTCGGCGTTGTGTCACATCATTTGTAAGTTCTTCTTGACGCACCCGGCACGACCATGTACACTCACGCGTTAGTAGGTATCGGCTCTGCGACCCGGAGGAGGCAAGATGACGAATATGACGTATCTCGGTCTCGCCTCCGCGGCGCCCCGCAAGCCCGCTGCCCTCGCGGTATGCCGGTTCGCCGGCACGCACTCGGCCTGAGTCGCAGCCGCACACCACGTTCCATGTGACACCGCCGCCCGTGCGCTCTTTGCGTACGTGGCGTGTCGAGTAGTCACGCTTTCGATATGTCTCAAACCCGGACGGGAGGCAGCTGCATGCGTACGCATTCCGTTATGTCACTAAACGATCGCGCCAAAGGAGGTGAAGCATCATGATCGGGATCCACCCCGAGATCAGGATCGAGCTGGCCCGGCGACACCGCGACGGCCAGATCGCCGCCGCCGCCCAACGGCGGCTGGCCGCCGGACCCGACGTCCGGCTCCGGCCCCGCCACCCCCAGGTGGCCGGCCGGGTCATTCCCCGTCTCCGTCCGCAGCAGTCGCGCCGATGACCCGCGGACGCGCTCCCCCCGCCC
>DATCPV010000423.1:0-3276 GCA_036569885.1 Gaiellales bacterium
CGACCAGAACGGCGGCTTCTACCAGTCGGCATCCGATGCGGAGCAGCTGGTCGCGCGACACAAGGAGCTCGACGACAATCCGACGCCGTCCGGCAACGCGCTGCTTGCCCAGTCGCTGATCCGGCTCGGCCGCATCTACGCCGAGCCCGAGCTCGAGCGGCTGGCCGCTGCGACGATGCGGCTGGCGGTCGACGGGATGCGCCGGGCACCCCACGGCCTCGGCCAGATGCTGGCGGCGCTTGACCTCCATCTCTCGCAGCCGCGGGAGGTGGCCGTGGTCGGGCCGGCGGCCGACCCCGCGACGCGGGCGCTGGCCGACGCCGTGCGCGACGGGTTTCACCCCGACGTCGTCTACGCGTTCGGCGACGGGGCCGATGCGGGCGGCATTCCGCTGCTGGAGGGCCGCGGGCCGGTGAACGGCGCGCCGGCCGCGTACATCTGCGAGCGGTTCGCCTGCCGGGCGCCGCTGACCGATCCGGCCGCCGCCCGCGCGGCGATGGCGGCGTGAGCGCGGCCGACGCCCAGCGCCAGGCCGCCGGCGAGCATGCCGTCGCGGCCTACGTTCACGACGGGATGACGCTGGGACTGGGCACCGGTGCGACGGCCGGCATGATGCTCGCGGCGCTGGCCGCAAGGCTGGCTGACGGCCGCCTGCGCGACATCGCCGGCGTGGCGACCTCGGAGACCACGGCCGAGCGGTGCCGCGAGCTCGGCATCCCGCTGACCACGCTCGAGGACGATCCAACGCTCGACGTCGTGATCGACGGGGCCGATGAGATCGACCCCGGCTTGAACCTGATCAAGGGACTGGGCGGGGCGCACCTGCGCGAGAAGGTGGTGGCGTGCGCCGGGGAGCTCATGGTCGTCGTCGCCGACGAGGCCAAGCTGGTGGCGCGGCTGGGTGAGCGGGCGCCCCTGCCGGTGGAGGTGGTCGAGTTCGCGCTGCCGGTGTGCGACCGCAAGCTGCGTGAGCTCGGCTGGCAGCCGGTTCTGCGGCTGGATGCCGACGGCATGCCGTTCGTGACCGACGAGGGCAACGCGATCCTCGACTGCCGCCGTGACGACGACTGGCCCGATCTCGCGGCGCTCGCGGCGGGCGTTCGGAGCGTGCCCGGCGTCGTCGAGCACGGGTTCTTCCTGGGCATGGCCGGTGTGGCGGTCGTCGGGACCGGTGCCGGCGTCAGAGTGCTTGAGCCCGGGTCGCGCCCAGCCGTCGCTCCATGACCGCAATCGCCTCGGGATTCGAGTCGATCAGGACGTAGCGGCGGTCGAGCGCCACGGCGACCGCACCCAGCGTGCCGGATCCGGCAAAGAAGTCGGCGACGCGGTCGCCGGGCCGGGTCGAGGCCTGGACCATCCGGCGCACGAGGCCCTCGGGTTTCTGCGTCGGATAGCCCGTGCGCTCCCGCCCGCTGGTGGGAACGATGGTGTGCCACCAGCAGTCGGTCGGGAGCTTGCCGCGGGCCGCCTTCTCGGGTGTGACGAGCCCAGGGGCCATGTACGGCTCGCGCTCCACCGCCTCGGAGTCGAACCAGTAGCGGTCGGGATCGCGGACGTACACCAGGATCGTGTCGTGCTTGGCCGGCCAGCGCCGCCTGGTCTTGCCGCCGTAGTCATATGCCCACACGATCTCGTTCAGGAAGCACTCGCGGCCGAAGAGCTCGTCGCAGAGGAGCTTCACGTAGTGCGCCTCGCGGTAGTCGAGGTGCAGGTAGAGCGTCCCCTCGGCCGAGAGCAGCCGGTGGGCGTGGTGCAGGCGCGGCTCGAGGAAGCCGAGGTAGTCGTCGAAGCTGTCGCGGTAGGACGACCGCTCGAGCAGCTCGGTGCGGTAGCGGCGCCCGCCGAACCCGGTGCGGTCGCCGTCCGGGTCGGCGACGGCCCGCAGCGGTCGTGCGCTGCGCTCCTGCCCGGTGTTGAACGGCGGATCGAGGTAGATCATCGCGAACGCGCCGTCGGCAAACTGCGGCAGGATCTCCAGGTTGTCCCCGAGCAGGATCAGGTCGTCCACGCACGTAGCATGACTCAGGCTGCGGCGATCGTCGCGAGCACCGCGGCGGGTGGCTCGCCGCTGTCGATCCGGACGCGGCGCAGCGTGTCGGGCTGCGACGGCTGCGCCAGGCCGGGGAGCTCGGTGGTTGCTCCGACGTAGCCCGCCCGGCGAACCGCGGCGAGCACCGCCGCGTCAAAGTCCCCGGACGGGTAGCAGAAGAAGTCGACGGGGACGTGGAAGAGCCGTTGCAGGACGAGCCGGGACCGGTGCACCTCGCGCCACAGCTGGGTGGGGGACAGCGTGTTCAGATCGGGATGGGTGAGCGTGTGCGAGGCGACCTCCCAGCCGTTTCGGATCATCCGCTGCACCATCCAACTGCGCACTCCCCAGCCACGGCGGTGGAGGTTGGCCACGAGCAGGTTGAGCACGCCCGGCCATCCCCGCCGGCGCAGCACGGGCATCGCCGCTCCGAAGTCGCCGCGGTAGCCGTCGTCGAACGTCAGGACGACCGGCTTGGAGGGCAGACGGGCGCGGCCGTGCCACGCCTGCCACACCCGGTCGAGCGTGACGGCGTGGTAGCCCGCCGCCGCGAGCGCGGCGATCTGGGCCCGGAACAGCCCGGGCGTGACGTACAACTCCGGGAACGGCGCTCCCGGCGGAGGCGTGCCGATGACGTGATACATGAGCACGGGCACCGGCGTGCGCAGCCTGGGGCCGTGGAACCGGTGGCGCGGGAGCGGAACAGGCACGGGCAGGTCGCGCATCTCGAGCGCATCTCGGTTCACCGGCACGTGCCGGTGCCGGCGCGCGGCCGGCGTCGCATGCCCCGTCAGCGTCACTGCGGCGAACACCACTGCCACGGCGGTTCCGAGCAGGACGGCGATGCGGCGAGCGGGCAACAGCTTCTCCCCCGAGCGCGGGCGGCCCGCCAGTCTACGCCTCTCCTCAGTGGCCGTCTACACGCCGGCTGCGGCGGCGCGCTTGCGCCCGATCTGCTCGGCCGTCGGCCGGCGCACGTTCCGCACCAGGTGGAGCTTCTCCCACACCGCGATCGTCAGGCCCGACAGGTCGATCTGGCGCCAGCCCAGGCCGTGAAAGGCCGAGGTCGGAAAGACGTGGTGATTGTGGTGCCAGGCCTCGCCCAGCGACGGCAGCGCCAGCACCCAGTTGTTCGTCGACTGGTCCGCCGCGGCGAACGGCCGCCTGCCGAACACGTGGCAGATGGAGTTCACGCTCCACGTGATGTGGTGGTTGAAGAAGAGCCGCACGAGCCCGCCCCAGACGAG
>DATCPV010000424.1:0-1960 GCA_036569885.1 Gaiellales bacterium
GGCTCGAGCCGCGCCAGCTCGTCGGCCAACTCGAGCGACGCCTCGGCCGGCGCGAGCACGGCGTCGATGTGCTGGCGCCGCTGCAGGTCGGCCTCGGTCAGCGTCGCGGCGGCATGCGCGGCCAGCGCATCGGCAAACGCCTCGATGCCGCCGGCGGACATCGAGAGGCCCGCGGCGACCCGGTGGCCTCCGAATCGCTGGAGGTGCTCGCGGCACGCGGTCATGCCGGCATGCAGGTCGTAGGCGGGAATGCTGCGGCCCGACCCCTTCGCCTCGTCGCCGTTGACCGCGATCAGGACGACCGCGCGGCCACAACGCTCCACCAGCCGGGAGGCGACGATGCCCACGACCCCCTCGTGCCAGTCCGGCGATGCGAGCACGTAGGCCTTGCGCTCCCGCCACTCCGCCCCGCGCGCCTCGATCTGCTCGAGCGCCTCGCGCACGATCCCGTCCTCGACCATCTGCCGCTCGCGGTTGAGCGACTCGAGCCGTGTCGCCAGCGCCCGCGCCCGCGACTCGTCGCCGGTCAAGAGCAATTCGAGCGCCTCGCCTGGGTGGCACAGGCGGCCGGCGGCATTGATGCGCGGCGCGAGCCGGAAGCCGACGTCGGAGGCGCTCACCCGGGCGCGGTCGACCCGCGCGCCGGCCATGAGCGCCCGCAGCCCCGGGCGCGTGGTGCGGGCAAGCCGGCGCAGGCCGGCCCTCACCAGGCCGCGGTTCTCGTCCTGGAGCGGCACCACGTCGGCGATCGTCGCCAGCGCGACCAGGTCGAGGTGTTGCTCGAGCGCCGCCGGGTCGCGGCCCGCCTGGGCGTACAGGGCCTGGGCGAGCTTGAAGACGACGCCGGTGCCCGACAGCTCGGGGAACGGGTAGTCCGACGGCCGCGTGCACACCAGCGGACAGGCGGGCAGGGTGTCGCCGGGACGGTGGTGGTCGGTCACGATCACATCCATGCCGAGGGCTGCCGCGCGGGCGACCTGATCGGCGGCGGTGATGCCGCAGTCGACCGTGATCAGCAGGGCAACGCCGTCGCCGGCGAGCCGCTCGACCGTCTCGGCGGCGAGGCCGTAGCCCTCGTCGAAGCGGCTCGGCACGTGCCATTCGGCGTTCGCGCCGAGATCGCCCAGCGCCGTCACCGCGAGGGCGGTGGCGCAGATCCCGTCGGCGTCGTAGTCGCCGTGCACGCAGATCCGCTCGCCGGCTGCGATTGCCCGTCCGATCCGCTCGCATGCCGCCGCCATGTCACCCAGCAGCATCGGATCGTGCTGGGGACCGTCCAGCTCGAGGAACGCGCGTGCGGTATCCGCCGTTCCGTGGCCGCGGCGGACGAGCACCTCGGCCGTGGTGCGATGCACGCCGAGCGCACGGGCCAGGTCGTCCGCGGCCTGCGGAGGGCACGGATCGATCAGCCAGCGGGGGGACATGTCCATCCCGCCATGCTACGGAGGGGTGCGGACGGCGCACGTGGTTGAATCCGGCCATGTCCGACCTGCATGTTTCCGTCAGCGGGTCGGGTCCGCGCGCGCTGCTGGTGCACGGGAGCATGAGCTTCGGGGCTCTGGCATTCTCGGCGCAGCGACCGCTCGAGGCGGAGTTCGAGCTGCACGTCGTCGACCGGCGCGGGTTCGGACGCAGCCCCGACGCCTCCGCGCCCGTCGACTTCGAGTCCGACGCGGAGGACATCGCGGAGCTCCTCGACCGGCCGACCCACCTGCTGGGGCACTCCTACGGCGGGATCGTGTGCATGCTGGCGGCGGAGCAGCGGCCGGCGGCGGTGCGGTCGCTGACCGTGGTCGAGCCTCCCCTCTTCGGCGTGGCCCGGGACGATCCGGCGGTGGCGCTCCTGGTCGAGCGCATCGGCGAGCACGTCGACGCCTGCGGCGGAATGTCGGAGGAGGAGTATCTGCACGGGTTTCTGGCGTCGTGGGGCCTCGAGCTCGGCCCCCGTCCGACCCTGAAC
>DATCPV010000425.1:0-2370 GCA_036569885.1 Gaiellales bacterium
GGCCCGGACTATTCACGTCGCCAGCGACCGAGAGGCGCGGAGGGAGGCCGGATTCCCACGGCAACACCTCGACGATCCCAATGGTGCCGGCCGCTGCCCGGGCGGCGGGGGTCGCGCCGGCGCCGACCAGCACGAGCTGGGGTGCCAGGTCGTCGAGGAAGAAGCGGTATTCGGGCTCGGTGTAGGCGGGGTTGAGCGGCGCCATGGTTGCGCCCAGGCTTGCGAGCGCAAAGAGGAGCGCCACGATCTCGGGGCCGTTGGGAAGCACCACCGCGACGCGATCGCCGCGCCCGACTCCGGCGTCCAGCAGCCGGCCGGCCAGGCCGGTCACGGCCCTGCCGAGCTCGGCATACGAGATCGCGATGCTGTCGTCGGGGCAGACGAGGGCCTCCTGCGACTCGTCGCCGCCGATGAGCTCCAGCAGCGGCTCGGCGGCCTCGGTCACGTCAGCCGGCCCGGGCCGCCAGCTCGCGGCATGTCGCCACCCAGACGTCGCCGCGCCTGCGCACGTGCTCGATCATGCCCTCCAGCAGCGGTAGGCGCCCGGGACGCCCGATCACCTGCGGGTGCATGGTCAGCACGAACGCGCCGCCCAGTTCGCGGATGCCGGCGAACTCGGTCTCCCAGATCTCACGCACCTCGCTCGGAGCCGAGATCCGGCGCGTCCAGTTCGAGAGGCCGTCGAACCAGAAGTGGGCGGCGTCGTCGAGGATCCACTGGATCGGGAGCTCCGCCAGCCGCTTGCCCGGGTGGCGGTAGGGGCGGACGTCGTCCATCAGGTTGGACGAATACTCGAAGCCGTGGCGCTCGAGCAGGTCAAGCGTGCGCGGGCTGAAATCCCACGACGGTGAGCGGTAGCCGGCGATCTCGGCATCGAAGCCGCGCAGCACCTCGAGCGCGCGCACGATCTCGTCCTCCTCGGCGGCGGCGTCAAGGTTCGCGGGGGAGGTGTGCGTGTAGCCGTGGTGGCCGATCTCGTGCCCGTCGGCGATGATCTCGCGCACGCGCTCGGGATACCGCTCGGCGACGCGTCCGGGGATGAAGAAGGTCGCCCGCAGGTCGTGCCGGCGCAGCAGCTCGAGGATCAGCGGTACCGCCACCTTCGCCCCGTAGGTGCCCTGCGAGAGCATGCCGGGCCGGTTTTCGCTCTCGGGGTCGTCGCCGATCCAGACCTCCTCGGCGTCGAAGTCGAATGTGAAGGCGGCTGCCGCACGCATTCCGTCGGGCCACATGCTCGCTCCCTTCTCTGGCGGGGAGTCGAGTCTAAGCTCAAAGGCCGGGCGTGTGACGCGGCACCGGGCCGTCGGGGTTCACGCCGGACAGCGCAGGACGCCGGGCGTAAACCACGATTGCACGAGCTTGACCGCGTCGGTATTTGACTTCTGGTCGTAGAGCTGGTTTGCCATATCGCTCATCGACAGGCCAGAGAGGGCCCAGCCGAGCGGCGGCTCGCCGGCCGGATGCGCGAGCGGGTCGAACTGCACCCACCCCGCGACCCCCTGCCCGGCGGGGTCGTCGAAGACTTCCCCTGCGACCTGCCGCGCCTCGTCGTCGCGGGTGCTGTGAACCGCGGCGAGGGTCTCGGGCGGCACCAGCAGCTGGTTCGGGGGCCGGGACGAGGGCGCGCTCACAGAGGCGTAGTGGTTGTCGATCTGGATGAATACGGGCACGACACATACATCGGTGTCGGTGCGGTTGGTGGTCGCGACCATCGGTGCCAGTGTCCTCCAGAGCTCATCGATCGTCGAGGCCCCCGAACCCTCGAAATAGCCGCCGTCGACGACGTGGGCTGCGCCTATGCCGGTGTCGGCGTGACACGGCGCGATCCGCCCGGACGATGAGACGTACGGGAAGCGAGCCGAAAGCAGCGCGGCCGTCGACAGCCGGACATCGGTGTTCCGGCACAGGTAGCTCGCAATGCTGTGGGTGGTCGGAAGCACCGGGCGGGTCGGATCGGACGGGGTCGCATAGGGCGCAAGCGACGCGCATGCTGGCACGGGCTTTTGCTGCGGCCGCGGCACCGGCGGCGACGTCGTGGGGCGCAGCGCCGACGTCTCGAAGCGGCACCCGTCCTGCACCGACGTGCCGTTGAGGAGCAACAGCGGCACGCGCCGGGCGGCCGCGGCCTGGGCCGGCGATCCAGTTGTTCCCGAGCGAAGCGCCCACAGCCGGTAGAGGCCCATGTCCAGGCCGTCTCTGGGCACCTCCTTCTGCCACGCCTGCTCGAGGACGGCCGCGCGGTCGCGGCCCCAGCTGGATGCCGCGAACAGATCGGGCAGGTCGACGAATGCGCCCCACGCAACCGTCGGCGCAACGAAGTCAGTCCCAAGCTGATCGGTGATCCAGTTGCTGCCGGAGCCGCTGGCGAAC
>DATCPV010000426.1:0-1828 GCA_036569885.1 Gaiellales bacterium
CTACGTGCCCGCGGGCGAGTTCCCTCAGCTGCCCGGGTTCCCGATCCGGTTTGAACCCGCCGACGACGAGACGCGGACGTGCCGGGTGACGGCCCACGTCATGGTGTCCGGCCACGTCCTGCCGGCGCCCAGCGAGGTCGACCTCGCCGACGTGCGGTCGACCCGGCCGCTGCGGCTTTTCGATCACCGGCTGTCCGTGCTCGTCGACTTCCACACCCGGATCGCCGGCCTTGACCGAAACGGTGTGCCGCACATCGGCCGGCTCCAGGCCGTACGGATCGACGCCCTCCGCTGCGGGCATATGATCGTGGCCACCCGGGTCGTCCCCGCGGGGCCGATCACCCCGGTCGCCACGGCCGAGGACGTGCTCGGGCCGCACTGGCGTGGTGGTCCCAGCCTCCTGCACGACCGGACGCTGCTCATCGCGGTGGCGCTCACGGCCGGCGGGATGGCGGTGGTGGTGGCCGTGCGCCGGCGGCGCAGGTCGCCTGCGTCCGGCGCGGGCTAACCTCACCGGGTGCCGCTCACCCCCGACCCGATCGATGACTCTCCTGTCCTGAGTCAGCGCCGGCGTGGCAGCGTCCGCGTGGTGTGCCTGGGTGGCGGCACCGGTCTCTCGATGGTCCTGCGCGGCCTGAAGCGGATCGCGGCCGTGACCGCGATCGTGACGACGACCGACGACGGCGGCAGCAGCGGCAGGCTCCGCCGCGACTTCGACATGCCGGCGCCCGGCGACGTGCGCAATTGCCTCGCGGCACTGGCCGAGGACGAGTCGCTCGTGGGCCAGCTCTTCCAGCACCGCTTCACGACGGGCGAGCTTGCCGGGCACAGCTTCGGCAACCTCTTCCTGGCCGGGCTGACGGACCTTTTGGGCAGCTTCGACCGGGCGGTGTTCGAGTCGGCCCGCGTCCTGGCGGTATCGGGCCGGGTGGTTCCGAGCACCGTGGACATGGTCGAGCTGGTGGCGCAGTTCGCCGACGGGCACGAGGTGTACGGCGAGACCGCGCTGGCCGCCGACGGGGCGCAGTGCCAGCGCGTGCGGCTCGACCCTCCCGACCCGGCCGCGCATCCCCGCGCGCTGCAGGCCATCGCCCGGGCGCAGCTGATCGTGATGGGGCCGGGGAGCCTCTTTACGAGCACGCTACCGCCCCTGCTCGTGCCCGGGATCGCCGAGGCGGTGCGCGCCCTGAACGTGCCCCGGATTTACGTCTGCAACCTGCTCCAGCAGCCGGGCGAGACCGACGGCTACCGCGCCTCCGACCACGTCTCCCGCATCATCGATCACGTCGGCCCGGGTCTGGTCGACACGGTGGTCGTGAGCCGTAACCGGGCCGAGTTCGGCACGCCGGTCCCGGTCGACCGTGGGGGCCTCCGGCGGCTGGGCGTGCAGGTGGTCGGCGGGCGGCTGGCGGGCGAGTGGCAGCACGATCCCGAGCGGCTTGCCCGGCTCCTCGTGCGGCTTGCCCGCCGGGGGCGAGAGCCGGGGCCGTGACGGCGCGGTCGGCATTCGGCGAGCGGGTGCGGCGCGAGCTGACAGAGCGGCCTCCGCGGCGGCGGTGCTGTTCCGGGGCGCTCCTGTGCGGCCTCTTCCGGCACGCCGGCACGCTTGAGCTGAGCGGAGACGGCGTCGCGGTGCGTGTCGAGCTGGGCGATGCGGCGGCGGCCCGGCTGGCGTTCACCTTGGTGCGCGAGCTGGGCGGCGACGGACAGCTGGTGTCGTTTCGGGAGCCCCGCTTCGACCGGAGGACGCGCGTGCTTTTGCGCCTGCACGGCGATCGCAGCCTGCAGCTGCTGCACGAGGTCGGCGTCCTCTCGACCGGCCTCGCGC
>DATCPV010000427.1:0-3632 GCA_036569885.1 Gaiellales bacterium
GAGCATCCCGAGATCGTCGAGGTGGACGTGAACCCGCTGCTCGTCTCGCCGCAGCGGGCGGTCGCGCTCGACTGCCTGATCGTGCTCGGCGCCCAAGTGACCCCCAAGGAGACCGAATGAGCGAAGCGGTTCGCTACGAGATGCGCGGCCCGGCGGCCTGGATCACCCTGAACCGGCCGGAGAAGCTGAACGCGATCAACAAGGAGGTGCTCACCGGCCTGCACGAGGCGATCGACCGGGCCACCGCCGACGACGAGGTCAAGGTCGTCGTGGTCACCGGAGCGGGGCGAGCCTTCTCGGCCGGCTACGACCTCGCCGACGAAGCCGCCGGGGAGTACGGCGGTGCCCACGACTGGCACCACGTGCTCGGTGTCGACGTCGACGCCACCATGAAGCTGTGGGCGCTGCCGAAGCCGACCATCTGTGCGGTGCGCGGCTACTGCCTCGCGGGCGGGTGCGAGCTGGCCATGGCCTGCGACATGATCGTCGCCGGTGAGGGCGCGAGTTTCGGCGAGCCCGAGATCCGGTACGGTTCCGGGCCGGTGACGCTGTTGATGCCGTACGTGCTCGGCCAGAAGAAGACGAACGAGCTCCTGTTCACCGGCGACGTGATCGACGCCGATGCGGCGCTGCGGGCGGGCATGATCAACCGTGTCGTCCCCGACGACGAGATCGAGGCCGAGGTGGAGGTCATGGTGCGCAAGATCGCCCCCACGCCGCTGCCGGTGCTGCGGCTGACGAAGATCGCGCTCCTGCGGGCGTATGAGGCCATGGGCCTGCGCCACGCGGTGGCGGCAAACCTCGACCTGTCGGCGATGCTGAACGCGGCGGACACGCCGGAGCAGAAAGAGTTCATGGAGATCGTCAAATCACAAGGCCTACGGGCCGCGCTCGCCTGGCGGGACAGCCGCTACGGCGAGGTACTGGGAGGTGCGAAGGCATGAACGTTGCACAGAAGACGATTGACCCCACCCGGCTCGCAAAGCTGATCGAGGTCGAGGAGGCGGAGTTCAACGCCCGCCAGAATGGCTCGCGCAAGCTGACCGACCGGGCCCGCAAGGCGCTCGCCGGCGGCGTCGCCTCGAGCTGGCAGTCAACCGACCCCCACCCGATCTACCTGGTCGACGGCCATGGGTCGAAGGTCACCGACCAGGACGGGAACGAGTACGTCGACTTCCACAATGGCTACGGCGCGATGGCCGTCGGCCACGCGCATCCCAAGATCGCCGAGGTCGTGTCCGATCGCGTCCGCCGCGGCACCCACTTCGCCCAGCCCACCGAGGACTCGGTGATCGTCGGCGAGCACCTGCAGAAGCGCTTCGGCCTGCCGCTGTGGCGGTTCTGCAACTCGGGCACCGAGGCGACGATGGACGCCGTCCGCCTCATGCGCGCCATCACGGGCCGCGACATCCTGCTCAAGATCGAGGGCTCGTACCACGGCCACGGCGACCCCGTCATGGTGTCGGTCGCGCCGCCCGCCGACAAGATCGGTTCGTACGACGACCCCGTGTCGGTGCCGCAGACCATCGGGATTCCCGACGAGGTCGTCCAGCTCACCCGGGTGGTGCCGTTCAACGACCTCGAGGCGCTCGAGCGCACGCTCGGCCGCTACCGGGGCCGGGTTGCCGGCATGATCGTCGAGCCGGCGATGATGAACGCCGGCTTCGTCCTGCCCGAGGACGGCTACCTGGCGGGCGTCAAGGAGCTGTTGCACGCCGAGGGCGCGCTGCTCACCTTCGACGAGGTGAAGACCGGCGCCACCATCGCCTACGGCGGTGCAGTGGAGCGGTTCGGGGTCACTCCCGACCTGATCTGCCTGGCCAAGTCGGTCGGCGGCGGCCTCCCCTGCGGAGCGATCGGCGGCACCGACGAGGTCATGGGCTGGATCGCCGACGGCCGCATCGACCAGGTCGGCACGTTCAACGGCAACCCGCTCACCATGGCGGCGATGCGGGTCACCCTGACCGAGATCCTGGTCCCCGAGGCCTACACCGAGTTCGACCGCCTCGGCGAGATCCTGCGGGCGGGCTGCGACGGCGTCATTGAGCGCACGGGCCTTGCGGGGTACACGACCGTCAAGTCGGCCCGCGGTGCGGTCACCTACCGTGGCGAGCGTGTGCGCAACTATCGCGACTACCTCGAGGTGAACGAGGACCTGGGCTACATCAACTGGCTCGTGCAGCTGAATCGCGGCGTGTTCATGGCGCCGTGGGGCAAGTCCGAAAACTGGACGCTGTCGGTGCAGCACAGCGAAGAGGACGTCCGCCGGTATGTCGACAACTTCGACTACCTGGGGAGGGCGCTGGCCGTATGAAAGCTGTCGTCTTCGAGGAGCATGGCGGGCCGGATGTCCTGCAGTACACCGACATCCCCGACCCGGAGCCGAAGCCGTTCGAGGTCCTGATCGAGGTCAGGGCAGCGGGCGCCAACTTCAACGACATCTGGGCGCGGCGCGGCATGCCGGGCATGAAGGTCGTCTTCCCGCACGTCGCGGGATCGGATGCGGCCGGCATCGTCCGGGCCGTGGGCGCAGATGTCACGGGCACCGGGTTCGGCTCCTCGACGGTGAAGGTGGGCGACGAGGTCGTCGTCCACCCGGGGCTCTCCTGCCGGACGTGCGACATGTGCACGTCCGGCCAGGAGTTCTTCTGCCGCCAGTTCCTGATCTGGGGCTTCCAGACGGGCCCCAACGACGGCGGGCACTCCGAGCTCGTGACGCTCCCGGCGGTCAACGTGCTGCCAAAGCCGGCGAACCTCACGTTCGAGGAGGCGGCGTCGATGCCGCTCGTGCTCGAGACCGCCTGGCGGATGCTCGTGACCCGCGCCCGCATCCAGGCCGGCGAGCACGTGCTGATCTGGGGCGGCGTCGGCGGCCTGGGCGTGATGGCGATCCAGATCTGCCGCTACTTCGGCGCGATCCCGGTCCCGGTGGTCGGCGGCGCCGGCAAGGTAGCCAAGGCGCATGAGCTCGGCGCCGAGCACGTCATCGACCGGTCGTCCGAGGACGTCCCCGCCCGCGTCCGCGAGATCACCCGCAAGGTCGGCGTGGACGTCGTCTTCGAGCACTCCGGCCAGGACACGTGGCCGACGTCGGTCGCCGCGCTGCGCTGGGGCGGGCGGCTGGTGGTGTGCGGCGCGTCGACCGGCTACGAGGCGGTCACCGACCTGCGCTTCCTGTGGAACAAGCAGCAGAACCTGATGGGATCGCACCTGGCCAGTAAGGCCGAGCTGCAGGCGGCGCTGCGCGCGGTCGAGGCCGGCCACATCAAGCCGGTGATCGACCACGTCTTCCCGCTCAGCGAGGTCCCCAAGGCACAGGGGCTGATGGAGGACCTGAAGGTCCAAGGCAAGCTCGTGTACGTGCCCTGAGCCCCGCCGATGCTGCAGCTGGCCGTGATCGGGCATGTCGAGTGGGTGACGTTCGCCCACGCGCCGTTCGTCCCCGGCCCGGGCGAGATCGTCCACCTGACCGATCCGATGCCCCAGCCGGGCGGTGGCGGTGCGGTGACGGCGGTGGCGCTTGCGCGAATGGGCGCCGAGGTCACCTTCTTCACGACGCTCGGCAGCGACGGCCGGGCGCGGCCCGAGCTCGAGCGCCACGGCGTGCGGATCGAGGCCGCGCTGTCCGGCCG
>DATCPV010000428.1:0-4694 GCA_036569885.1 Gaiellales bacterium
GAGCCCGACCGCCCAGCCCCGGCGCAGGGTTGACCGGACCAGAAACAGCGACATCGGCCCCAGCTGCACCGCGACCAGAAAGCCCAGCCCGAATCCCACCACCACCGCATGCACGCCGGCGAGTCTATACGGCGGGGCGAGACACTACGATCCGCGGCCATGGACGCCCGCTACGACCACGTCTCGGCCGAGCAGCCGATCTTCGCCCGCTGGGAGGCGACGGGAGTGTTCGCCGGCCGGCCCGACTCCGGGCTCGAGCCGTATGTGATCGCGTTTCCGCCCCCGAACGTGACCGGCGAGCTGCACATGGGCCACGCGCTCAACGGCGCGTTCCAGGACACGCTCATCCGGCTGCGGCGGATGCAGGGCCGCGACACGCTCTGGATCTGCGGCACCGACCACGCGTCGATCGCCGTGCATGCCGTGATTGAAAAGCAGCTGCGGGCCGAGGGGCTGACCCGGTTCGACCTCGGCCGGGAGCGCTTCCTCGAGCGGGTGCGGCGGTGGCGCGAGGACACGGGCGCGACGATCATCCAGCAGCTCAAGGGGCTCGGCTGCACGCTCGACTACGACCACGAGCGGTTCACGATGGACGAGGGCTACGTGCGGGCGGTGCTGACGATGTTCGTGCGGCTGTACCGCAAGGGCTACATCTACCGCGACAACCGCCTGATCAACTGGTGCCCGACGTGCGCCTCGTCGATCTCCGACCTCGAGGTGCGCTACGAGCACGCCCACGACACCCTCTACGAGGTGCGCTACCCGATCAAGTCGAGCAACGAGTTCGTGACCGTCGCGACGGTGCGCCCCGAGACGATCCTGGCCGACACGGCCGTGGCCGTGCATCCCGACGACGACCGCTACCGCCACCTGGTCGGCCGCACCGCCATCGTGCCGCTGGTCGACCGCGAGGTGCCGATCATCGCCGATCCGTACGTGAAGATGGACTTCGGCACCGGCGCACTCAAGATCACGCCCGGCCACGATCTCAACGACTTCGAGATCGGCCGCCGCCACGGCCTGCCCGAGCTCTCGGCGATCGGCTACGACGGGCGCATGACCGCGCTTGCCGGCGAGTTCGCGGGGCTGCCTGTGGGTGAGGCCCGCCAGCGGGTGCGCGACGCGCTCTTCGCCGAGCGGCTGCTCGGCCGCGAGCAGGACTACGAGCACGAGGTGGGCCACTGCGACCGCACCGGCGACCGCATCGAGCCGCTGATCTCGCTGCAGTGGTTCATGAACATGGACGAGCTCGCGGCGGCCGCGAACGCCGAGGTGCGCTCGGGCCGGGTGCGGTTCATCCCGCCCAACCAGGCCAACACCTACTTCAGCTGGATGGACAACATCCGGCCGTGGTGCATCTCGCGCCAGCTGTGGTGGGGGCACCAGATCCCGGTCTGGTACTGCCCCGACGGCCACCAGACGGTGGAGCTCGACGAGCCGGCCGCCTGCGCCACGTGCGGCTCGACGGCGCTCGAGCGCGACCCCGACGTGCTCGACACGTGGTTCTCGTCGGCGCTGTGGCCGTTTGCGACCATCGGCTGGCCGGACGAGGACGATCCCCGCCTGCAGCGCTACTACCCCGGCGTCGTGCTCACCACGGCCCGCGAGATCATCAACCTGTGGGTGGCGCGGATGCTGATGACCGGGATCGAGTTCATGGGCGACGTCCCGTTCACCGACGTGGTCATCAACGCGACCATCCTCGCGTCCGACGGCCGCCGCATGTCCAAGTCGCTGCGAAACGGCGTCGACCCCCTCGAGCTCGTGGCCTCCCACGGCGCCGACGCGACCCGCTACGGCCTGCTCAAGATGAGCTCGACCCAGGACGTGCGCTTCTCGGAGGGCATGATCGCCGAGGGGGCCAGGTTCGCCAACAAGCTCTGGAACGCCGCCCGCTTCGTCGTCACCCAGGCCGACACCTCGGTCGCGCCGGCGCCGGCCGGCGACGATCCCGCCGACTGCTGGGTGCGGTCGCGGCTGGCCGCGGCGCTCGAAGAGGTGCTGCGGCTGATCGACGCCTACGACTTCTCGGCGGCGGTGAAGGCGCTCTACGCATTCGTGTTCGACTTCTGCGACTGGTACATCGAGGCGGCCAAGCCACGTCTGCAGGGATCCGACGCCGCTGCGCGCCGCGACGTGTCGGCCAACCTGCTCTGGACGCTCGAGCGGATCCTGGGCCTGACGCACCCGATCTGCCCGTTCGTGACCGAGGCGGTGTGGTCGCACCTGCCGGGCGAGCGCGGCCTGCTGATGCTCGAGCCGTTCCCCGTGCCGGTGGCCGAGCACCGCGACCCCGCGGCCGAGGCCGACGTGCAGGCGGCCATCGCGGCGATCTCGCAGGCCCGCAGCACGCCCGACGTGCGGCTCGTGCTGCCGCGGGGGTTCGCGGCTGCGGCGCTCGTCCGCGCCCTGGTGCCGCGGCAGACCGAGGTGGTGGAGGACGAGGTTGGCACCGTGGTGATCGAGGCGGCGGCCGAGGATCCAGCGGAGGTGCGGGCGCGTCTCGAAGAGCGGCTCGCCCATGCCCATGCCGAGCTCGACCGCGCACGGGGCAAGCTCGCGAACGAGCGCTTCATCGCCGGTGCTCCCGCTGAGGTGGCCGAGGCCGAGCGGGCGAAGGTGGCCCGGTTCGAAGTCGAGGTGCGCGAGCTGGAGGAGCGGCTGCGCGGGTAGGTACCCGCTCGCTGCTGCGATGACCCCGGCGGACGCCTACATCGACTCGCTGCAGCTGTTCGGCATGCGCTTCGGCCTCGAGCGCATGCACGGGCTGCTCGACCGGCTCGGCCACCCCGAGCGCTCGTTTGACGCCATCCACGTCGTCGGCACCAACGGCAAGGGCTCGACCACGCTCTATGCCGAGGCCCTCCTGCGCGCCGAGGGCGTCCACGTGGGTGCCTACCTCTCGCCGCACCTGACGTCGTTCCGCGAGCGGATCCGGATCGGAGGCGCCGAGATCAACCCCCGTGCCTACGAGGCGGCCGTGCTGCGGGTGCGCGACGCGGTCGGGGCGGACGTCACCCAGTTCGAGGCGCTGACCGCGGCGGCGTTTGCCGCGTTCGCCGCAGCCGGTGTCCGGTGGGCGGTGGTCGAGGCCGGCCTGGGCGGCCGCCTGGACGCCACCAATGTGGTCGCGCGCTCACGCGTGCAGGTGCTCACCAACATCTCGCTCGAACACACCGAGCTGCTCGGCGAGACGCGTGAGGCGATCGCGGCGGAGAAGCTGGCGGTCGTTCCCGCGGGCGGGGTGGTGGTCGTCGGCGAGGCCGGCTGGGAGGGGTTCGTGCCGCAGGCGCGTACTTTGAAGCAGGTGACCGTGGCCGGGACATACCAGGATCAGAATCGGGCGGTGGCGCTTGCTGCCGTCGAGCTCGCGCTCGGGCGCGCGATCGACGCCGCGCCGATGGACGCCGTGCGCATCCCGGGGCGGATGGAGGTGCGCGGACACGACCCACTCGAGATCTGGGACGGCGCCCACAACCCGGCCGGCATGCGCCGGCTGGTGTCCGAGCTCCCGGAACTGCTCGGGGGGCGCACTCCCGTGGCGGTGTTCTCGACGCTCGGCGAGAAGGACGTCTCGGCGATGGTCGAACTGTTGCGTAACGTTTGCCCGACAATCATCGCAACACAATCGAGCAACCCGCGAGCGCTTGCAGCGGATACACTTGCGGCGCTCACCGGAGGCCCGGCCGAGCCGGATCCTGCGGTGGCTCGTGAGCGTGCCCTGGCCCTTGCGGGGCCGTCGGGGGCGGTTGTGATTTGCGGTTCGTTGTATCTTCTGCATGATTTGACAACACGAGCCGGAACCGCGCCGGCCGCCGTACACTGAGCCGACTGCTTATGCTTTTCGCCGCCACATCCACCTCAACCACCGATTCGGGGGCGTTCTCGAGCGTCACCGACTTCTTCAGCTCGAGCTACTTCTCGGCTCTGATCAAGCTGGCGGCCCTGTTTGGGATCGCGCTGTACGGGGCGACGGTGTTCTGGACATGGAAGGACGCCCGCCGGCGGATCGAGGACCCCGTCATCGTCGGAGTGTGCGTCGCCACCGCGGTCTGCTTTCCGTTCGTCGGGGTGCTCATCTACCTCATCCTGCGGCCGCCCGAGTACATCGCCGACGTCCACGAGCGCGAGCTCGAGATCCGGGCCATGGAGCGGCGCCTCGGTGCCGACTCGGTGTGCCCGTACTGCCGCAACCCCTCCGAGGCCAGCTTCCTCTCGTGCCCGCACTGCGGCACCAAGCTCAAGCAGGCCTGCCGGCGCTGCAAGGCACCGCTCGACCCGACCTGGCGCCTGTGCCCGTACTGCGAGACCGTGGCGACCACGCTGCCACCACCGGAACGGCCCCGCCGCGCCGGCCAGCGCACGACGACAGAGGCCTGAGCGGACCCCGCCGGGATCGTGGCCGACGTCGAGCGCACCCTGTTTCTGGTCAAGCCCGATGCCGTGGAACGGCGGCTTGTGGGCGAGATCGTCTCGCGCTTCGAGTGCCGCGGCTTCACGATCCGCGGCCTGAAGCTGATCCGTGTGGCCGAGCAGCAGGCCGCCGAGCACTACGTCGAGCACGTCGGCAAGCCGTTCTACCCCGAGCTCGTCCAGTTCATCACCTTCGGCCCGGTCGTCGCGAGGGTGCTCGAGGGCCCGGGAGCCGTGGCGGCGGTGCGGGCCATGATGGGCGCGACCAACCCGCTTGACTC
>DATCPV010000429.1:0-2685 GCA_036569885.1 Gaiellales bacterium
GGCAAGACCGAGGTGCGCTATCACCTGCGCTGCCTGGACGACCTGCACGCGATGCTCGCCGCCCACGGCGACTGGATGCCGCTCGGGAGTGCCGATGAGCAGAAGCCGGCCGCCGAGGGCACGGTCGAGGCGTGGGCGCGCTCGCCTGAGAACCCGGCCGGCGGGTGGTACGGGCTGAAGAAGGGGCTGCGCGGCCGGTTCGCCAACTACGTGCCTCCCGTGCTCGAGGTGCTCGGCCGGGCCGAGGTCGAGCACAACCCGCGCAACAACCGGATGCGCGCGCGGTAATCGCCCAAGCGTCCCTGCAATTACCCCGAAATGGGGATGGAACCACCCCGAAGACTACGTAGGATGCGTGACTGTGTGGGGTGGAAAACGGGCTCTTCGAGCCCCTCGAACGAGGGGTCTTCGATGACGACCTCCGAGAACGGCTGGGCCGTCGCGGAGGGCAGACGGGTGGGTCTGTCCATCGCCGTCGCACCGGATGGGGTCGTCGTCGTCGATGGCGAACTGCGGATCGTCGCGGTTCACGCCGCTGGGCCGTTGGGACTGGTCGGGGTTGATGAAGTCGGTAGGCTCCTGCGAGCCGCCGACCCGGGTCTCCACAAGGTCATCGCCTCGGGGGTCGGGCGGGTGCTGCGGACCGGCCACGCTGAGGTCGGCGTCGAGGTCGTGGGCCCCGCGGGCGGCCAGGTCGTCAGCCTGTTCCCGGGGAGCGGGCCGGGTCCGAAGACCGTGAGCTGCGTCTTCGGGGCCGCGGCCCCCGCGGGCGCTGCCGCGTTCGCGGCGACCGCCGTCGTGGAGGCGAGCCCGGATGCGATCGTCGCGACCGATCTCGAGGGCATCATCCGCAGCTGGAACCCCGGCGCCGAGCGCCTCTATGGCTACGACGCCGCCGAGGTTGTCGGCCGGTCGATCACCCTGCTCGAGATCTTCGAGCGGCGAGAACAGTGGAGCGCGCTCTGGCGCGGCGTCGCCCCCGGCGAGCGCAGCATCGAGCGGGAGACGGTCAGGCGGCGCAAGGACGGGTCGCGGGTCGAGGTGTGGCTCACGGTTGCCCGGATGTGCGACGCCGCCGGGGGCGTCGTGGCGATTTCCGAAATCGGCCGTGACGTCACGGACCGCCGGCGCGAGGAGCGCGCGACCGAACGGGCCCTGCGTGAGAGCGAGCGCCGCCGCCGCCAGATCGTCGCCAGCATGCTGCACGCCGAGGAGGTCGAGCGCAGCCGGATCGCAACCGAGTTGCATGACGACACCGTGCAGGTGATGACCGCCTCACTGATGGCGATGGACCGGGTGGCGCTCGTGGCGCAGAGGAATGGGTCGGCGCAGCTCGAGGCGGCCGTGGCGGTCGCCCGGGCGACGCTCGAGGAGGCGACCGACAGGACGCGCCGGCTGATGTTCGAGCTGCGTCCCGCTGTGCTCCTGCGAGACGGCCTGCTGGCCGCCATCCGCGTGCTCGCCCAGCAGGCGGGCCGGGAGACGGGCGCGCGCGCCCGCGTGCGTGGGGTGATCGGCAGGTACGACCACTCGATCGAGGAGCTCGTGTACCGGTCGGTGCAGGAGGCGCTCGCCAACGTCCGCAAGCACGCTCAGCCCGATTCGATCTCGGTCACCCTGGCCGACCGGCGCGGCATGATCTGGGCCGAGATCTGCGACGACGGGCTCGGCTTCGACGTCGTGGACGCCGGGTCGCGTCCGCAGGCCGCCCTGCACCTCGGCCTGGACGCGCTGCACGAGCGCATACATGCGGTTGGCGGGTCTGTTCATGTCGACTCGTCGCCCGGCAAGGGCACGTGCGTGAGCCTGACGGTGCCGGTGCCGGGTGCGGACGGTGCGGCCGGAAGTCAACGCACGCGGCGGGCGCGCGTGTCGTCGATCACCGATCGCGGCGCGAGCAGCTGACGGTTGTGGGTGCCATTTGGCATAGACGGATGTGTAATAGTTGCCAGTTTGAGTAACTCACACAACCGTCAACGACGCTACGCGGTCATACGTCGATGTTTGGCAGCAAATTCGTCCTGTAACACGGTCATGTAAGGTTACATCGACCACCTACAGGAGGGATAGAGCGCATGCCCCGAAAAGCGACCATCGGCCCAGCCGTGTTCGAGCGAGTGAATCAACTTGTCTCTGAAGGCAAGAGCCGCACCGAGGCATTCACACAGATTGCACAGGAGCGCTCGAGCAGGCCCGGTACCATCGCAGCCAACTACTATCGCACCGCGCGCGCCCAGTCCTCTGGTACGGGTCGCCGCAGGGCCACCCGCGCCCGCAAGGCTCCGGCCGCGAAGCCCCGCACCGCCGCACCCGTCCGCCGCCGGGCGGCCGCACGCGCGGCCAACGGTGACGGCGACATCGGCGCCCTGGCGAATCAGATCAGTGATCTGCTGCAGCAGCTCGTGCGCCAGGTGCAGGAGCGCGACCAGCGCCTGCGTGATCTGCTGGGCTGACCCGCAGACACCGGCCGCCGGCCGGCGTGCGCGCCGTCGTGTATCACGGCTCGCGTGCGCCGGCCGGCCGTCAGGTTGTGACGGTCACGAGCGTGCCGTAATTCATCAACCCGTAGGCGGTCTCAGCCGACGAGTACGGCAGTTCGACGCAGCCAAGGCTCTGAGGCGATCCGTACGATCCGCGTAGGAATCCGTGCACCGCGTCGCCGCCGTTGAAATAGCTCACCCACGG
>DATCPV010000430.1:0-9984 GCA_036569885.1 Gaiellales bacterium
CGGCGGGGGCGTGTTCCTGCCATTTGCCGACCGGACGAACGGCGCGACGACGTACGGCGCCGGCCGCTACCTCATCGACACGATCAAGGGGGCTGACCTGGGCGGCGGCGAGGGCCGGCTCGTGCTCGACTTCAACTTCGCGTACAACCCCTCGTGCGCGTACAACCCAATGTGGACCTGCCCGCTGGCACCGCTCGCGAACCGGCTGGCCGTCGAGGTGCGGGCGGGCGAGCGGGCCTTCGCGGGCTGACGCCGCAGCGTATCCTCCCCCTGTGCCGCTCTATCAACTCGCCGACGACCTGCCGGATCTGCGCGGCGCCGTGCTGATCGCATCGTTCGACGGCTGGGTCGACGCGGCCGAGGCGGCATCGCGGGCGGTCGGGCACGTGGCCGCGGAGGGACGCGTGATCGCCACGTTCGACCCCGACGCCGTCTTCGACTACCGCTCCCGCCGGCCGGTGCTGGACGTGCAGGACGGACGGCTGTCCGAGCTCCGCTGGCCGGAGCTCGCGATCCACCACACCCGGGTCGGCCACCACGACCTGCTGATCTTCTCGGGCGCTGAGCCCGACCTGCGTTGGCAGGAGCTCGCCGCCGACGCCGTGGCGCTCGTGCGCGATCTCGGCGTCGCACAGTGGGTCAGCCTTGGTGCCGTTCCGGGAGCCGTGGCGCACACGCGGCCGGTGCCGGTGATGGTCACCGCGTCCGAGGACGGCCTGCTGCATCCCGGCGAGTCGCCCGGCCCCGAGGGGCTCCTGCGGGTGCCGTCGGCGGTGCTCTCGGTGCTCGAGCTCGCGGTCACCGGACAGGGCACGCCGGGGGTCGGCTTCTATGCGCAGGTGCCGCCCTACGCCAGCATCGGCTACACGGCCGCGAGCCTCGCGCTCCTCGAGCGGCTCTCGCGGCACCTCGACGTTTCGTTCGACATCGACGAGCTGGTCGACGAGGAGCGCCAGCAGCGCGCGCGCTACGACGCTGCGGTGGCGGGCGACTCCGTGCTGCGCGAGACGGTGGCGCGGCTCGAGTCCGCCACAGGCGACCTGGAGGACGAGCAGCTGCCGTCGGGCGACGATCTCGCCCGCGAGATCGAGCGCTTCCTGCGCCGCCAGGGCGATGACATGAGCCCCGGCGGCGAGTGAGACGTCACCTCAAGAACGCGTAAACCCCTGCCGGGGAAGCTACACGGTCACTCTGGGCGGCGTCAGCAGCTCCACGGCGTCAACCGCCACCGGCGAGGCGCCGGCCAGCACTCGCAGGGCGATCGCCCGGCCGCCGGCGCGCGCCTCGGTGGCGCTTCCGGCCGCCATCGTGAACATAAGCGTCACCTTGTCGGTGAGCGCCACCAGGACGTCCGGATCCGAGTCTGGGACTCGATCCTCGATCACCGCACGGATCCGTCCCTCGACGCCTACTGCGGCAGCGCCGGGTAGATAGGCACTTGCGGTCAATCGATATCGCGTTGCGGTAAACACGCGGACATGCTCGCACAGACGGGCAACGTTTGCGATACACCCGACACGACGTGGCCGGAACAGGTAAACCTTTGCGGCCCGGCGGATTACGTCACGCCGGCGCGAGCGTCTCGAGCGAGCCGATCGAGGTGCGACATCAGAGCATCGACAACACGCGGATCGAAGTCCACTCCCGCCAGCGAGCGCACCCGGTCCCGCGCCGCCTCCGCAGGCATGGCCGGCTGATAGCTGCGCTCCTCGCACATGGCGTGGTAGGCGTCGCAGACAAGGATCACGCGGGCGCCGAGAGGGATGGCCTCGCCGGCCAGCCCGAGTGGGTAGCCGCGGCCGTCCCAATGCTCGTGGCAGGCCCGGATCAGTGCCGCCGCCCCCGCCAGCGCGCCCACCGGGTCGATGATCTGCGCCCCCAGCTCGGGGTGCCCGTGGATCAGCCGCCACCCCTCCTCGTCAAGAGGGCCCGCGTTGCCGAGCACACGCTCGGGGACACCGATCTTGCCGAGGTCGTGCAGGGCGGCGGCAAAGGTGAGGTCGCGCAGCTGGTCGCCCGTCACTCCGAGCGCGCGGCCCACCGCCGTGCAGTCGGAGGTGAGCCGGTCGGAGTGCTGAGCCGTCTCGCGGTGCCGCAGCGCGAGCGCGCGGCCCAGGCAGGCGACGGTGCCCGACAGGGCGGCGCGCTGCTCCTCGAGCAGGCGCTCGTTCTCGAGGGCGAGCAGCGCCTGGTCGGCGACGCCAAGGAGGAGCGCCTCCTCGGCGGCGTCCGGCGCGGACTCCCGCTCGACAACGAGCAGCGCGTGATTACCCTGCCGCTCGCCGATCGGCGCGATCGCCGCCATCGCCCCGCGCATGAGCGCGGGCGCCTGCTCGCGCGTGAGGACTCGCAGCCGGCGCGACGCCGTGAGGTCGGCGGGCACGGCGGCGAGCGCCGCACGTGCGCCGACCGACGGGCGCTTGCGCGCGGTGAATCCGCACGCCGAGACGAGCGTGAAGCCGCCGTCCGCCTTCTGCCAGGCCGACACCCCGTCCTGAGGCAGCAGCCGAGCCACCGCCAGCGTCAACAGGTGCAGGACGCGCTCCTCGCCGTGCTCGAGCGACAGCGCCTGACCCAGCTCGGCCAACGCCCGTCCGGTGCGTGCAGCGGTGCGCTCGGCGCGCACCCGGCCGGCATGGGCCGCGGCAACCGTCGCCGCGTCGCATGCCATCGCCAGATAGGCGGCTTCGTCGTCCGTCGGCGGCCTGCGCCGCGAGCACAGGATCACCCACCGCGGCGCCTGCTGGGCGGCATAGCCGAAGCCGTCGGCCGGCGGCAGGCCCGCGCGGACAGCCGCGATCCGAGAGGCGATCGCCGGCTTGACCAAGCCGAGCTGCGCCCAGGTGTGATTGCGGCCCGCCAGATGCTCGTGGATGAGCACGCCGTCAAGCGCCAGCCGCTCGTACAGCTCGGCCGCCAGCACGCCCGCGGTGGCGCGTTGATCGTCTGCGGCTGCGAGGGCACCGAGGAACTCGCCCGCGAACCGAAGCGGGGTAGCCGCGACGTGGCCCACAATCGATAAAGGCTAGCACCGGCGTCACATGCGCAGGCGGGCATACCAGAATGTGGGGTTGGCGAGAGCCCAGAGTTACAGGATACGGTCCGCTTTATGGCCGCCCGCCGCCCTCTTTCCTGGGATTTGCAGGGAGACCTGAACCGCGGCTCACGAAGCGCAAACGCGCGTCGCACAGATCGGTCGCACACCGCTTCGAAGCGCGGTAGTATCGCGGCCGACTGGAGTGTGCTTCCAGTTGATGTCAAGGGCGATGGAGGCGCAGCTTGACGAGTTTTCAAGCTGCTGTAGCCTGGTAGATATTGGCATCTCCGGCTCAAAGGTAGCGGTGGACGTGGGGAGATCGAGATTACGCGGTGGGCTCCGGGCGGTGGCGGCTGCATGCGCAGTTACCACTCTGCTCGGCATTGGCGCGGCGGCGGCACTGGCAACCAGTCCTCCACCGCCGCCCCCTCCGACGTCCGGTGGAGGCAGCCCGCCGCCGACCTCGACCCCGCCGCCGACCTCGACGTCCAAGCCGCCGCCTGACACGCAGCCGCCGGCCAGCGTCAGGAACCTGCGGGCGATCACGACCAAGTCGCGCCGGATCACGCTCGTGTGGTCGAACCCGGCGGCGCAGGATCTGGCGGGCATCGTCGTCCGTCGCGGCTGGACCGCGTGCCCGGCGACACCGCACGACGGTGTCTCGATCGGGGCCGACACGGTGCGAACCCGCCAGATCGATAGAGGAGTCGCACCCGGAGCCAGCTACTGCTATGCCGTCTTCGCCTTCGACCGCAGCCACAACTTCTCGCGGGTCGCCGTCGACCGACACGTCGTCAGCCCTGTCGTGGTGTCGACCCCGAAGCCGGTCACCGGCCTCACCGCCACTGCCGAGGGCGGCAACGTGCTGCTCTCGTGGCAAAACCCGGCGCATGCCCGGCTCGCGTTCATCGCGGTGCGCCGCGGCCCCGCCAACAACTGTCCGAGCGGCCCGCTCGCAGGCACCGGCATCGGCGGCCAGGACGTGCGCTCCAGCCAGACCGACACGACCGCAGCGCCGGGCGTGGCGTACTGCTATCGGGTGTTCGCGCTGAATTCCGTCGACAGCGCCTCGGCGACCACGGCGGAGGCGAACATCACCACGCACAAGCCACCGAGCCATCCGACCGCGGCACCGTCGTCCTCATCCGGCGCCGGGTGGATCACATCGACGCTCACCCACGCGGTCGCCGGCATCGCCTTGACCATGCTGCTCCTGATGGCCGCGGCGACGGTCGTGACCCGGCGGCGCTCCCACACCTCGGCATACGTCACCCCCCATGACCTCGGGCCGCGGCTGGCGATCTCCGGCTACACGCCGGTTGCCCTGGTGATCCCGGCGCTGCTCATCCTCGGAAGCTGCGCGGCAGTCGTGCTCGTCCTGATCAACCTGTGACCGGAGGAGCTCGCCCCATGCGCCGAACCTGCATCGCAGTCATCGTTCTGACCACGCTCATCCTCGCGGTCGGGTCGGGTGGGCCGAGCGCGTTTGGGATCGACAATGGGCCGCTGACCGCCAACCCTGACCCGGTCGGCTTCGGGACACAGCACGTCGGCGATACGACACCGGCCCAGACCGTCACCCTGACGAACACCAACGGGACGATCCCGCTGACGATCATCAGCGTCAACGCGCCGGGCGACTACAACGTGCCGGGGGGAAGCGACAACTGCACCGGCCATACCTTGGTCGTCGGCGGCTCGTGCGACGTGGGCGTCACCTTTCAGCCCGGCTCGGCGGGACCCGACCCCGGGACGCTGACCGTGACGGACGATGACGTCCTGGACGGCGCCAGCCAGAGCCTGAACCTGAACGGAAACGGCGTGACCAACCAGTTCTCGGTCTCGAGCCCGAGTGCGTTCCCCGACCAGCCGGTGGGGAGCACGTCGGCCCCGGAGTTGGTGACGGTGACCAACAACACCGACTACTCCGCAAATCCCGCCAACGCCAGCCTCTCGGGGTCGGACCCCGGCGACTTCAACGCGTCCGGCTGCAGCAGCAGCGTCGCGGCCAACGGCACCTGCTCGGTCAGCGTCACCTTCACGCCGAGCGCGACCGGGAATCGCACCGCGACGCTGAGCGTGGCCGGGCAGTCGGTGTCGCTGAGCGGTAACGGCGTGCAGGCCGCTGCCAACGTCACCCCGGGCGCCACGACGTTCAGCAGCCAGCCGGTGAGCACGTCTTCGATCAGCAAGAACATCACGCTCACGAACAGCGGCACGGGCACGCTGACGTACGGCAGCACGACGGTCACCGGCGCCAACCCGGGCGACTTCTCTGTCGGTGACTCCAACTGCGCCTCGACCGTCTTCCTCGCGGCGAACAACACGTGCACCATCACTGTCCAGTTTGTCCCCACGGCAACAGGCCACCGGTCGGCCAACATCGTCGTGCACGACAACGCGCCCAACAACCCGACCCAGACCGTGACCGTGTCAGGCAACGCCACCGCATCGTCGATGGCCTTCGGGCCCGCGTCGGTGGCGTTCTCGGAGGCGATCCCGGCGGGTACCGCCTCGTCCGGCCACACGATCACCGTGTTCAACACGACCAGTTCCAGCATGCCGATCACCTCAACCGTGATCGCGGGGGCGAACCCGAAGAGCTTCATCGAGACCGGCGACACCTGCTCTGGCACGACCCTCGCGGCGAACGGCGGCAAGTGCACGGTCAGGGTCAAGTTCACGCCCTCGAGCGCAGGGCGACGCACGGCGCTGCTCGACGTCAACGACGCCGGCCCGGTCCCGCCACACCTCCACCAGATCACGCTGACGGGCTACGCCACCTTCCCGAACAACCCCAAGAGGGTCGCCGGGTCGGTCGGCTGCAGCTCGGCGCATGTGCGCTGGGTCGCCCCGTCGGCCACCCGTTTCGCGGGCACCATCGTGATCCGAAACCACGCCCACTACCCGACCGGCATCGGCGACGGGACGAGGGTGCCGCGCACGTCGCCCGGCCATGCGACAGACGACGGCCTCAAGCACTTCACCACCTACTACTACCGCGTGTTCGCGACGTATCACTCGCTGACCCACCCGGGCAAGCTGAACTACTCCCAGGGGGCCCGCCTGAAGGAACGCACCGGCCAGATCTGCACCCCTCAAAACGGCGCCCGCGGCGTCAGCACGACACCTCTGGTCACCTGGCTGCCCGCTCCGACACAGAACGGCTACGCCTTCGTGCTCCAGCGCGGATCGGTCACGATCGACCTGAGGTACACCCGGCGCACCCAGTGGCTCTTCCGCTCATCCTGGCGCTACAAAGGGGCCCACCGATTCGTGGGCGGCCACACCTACACGTTCTACCTGTTCGCCTATCCGGCCTCGCACCCGAAGGGTCTCCAGATCGGGAAGACTACGTTCACCGTTGGATAGCGGCCGGGCTCACGGCGGCCGGTAGCCGAGCGCCACCGCCGTGAAGAAGACGATCTGGGCGGTTGGGGCGAAGACGACGTAGGCCCGGTGCCACGACTCGCGCCGCAGCCCGATGTCGGCCATTGCGAACATGAGCGGGAACGCCACGAGCCCGAAGCGGCCCACCGACTGCAGCACCGACGACAGCAGCGGCAGCGCGAACACACCGCACACGAGCAGCACGTCCTCGGCGCGGGTGGCGCGGAAGCGCTCCTGGCGGATGAGCGGGACGAGCAGCGCCAGGTAGGCGATCACGGTCACTCCGCGGGCCAGGAAGAAGAAGTCCCGCGTGGTGGCGAAGCGCCAGAACTGGTCGCCGAGGCTGATCAGCGGGAACGCCGGATGCCCGCCCCACTGGGATTGCACGTGAACCATCGCCAGGGGATCGCCGACCGCGTGCTGCAGCCAGGCCGCCTGGGCGCAAAACCCGGCGACCGGAGCGGCCGCAGCCAGCCACGCCGACACCGTCCGCCTCCGCCAGGCCCGCAGCACGAGCGGCGCGACCAGGGCCAGCCCCGTGACCCGGGTGAGGCTCGCCGCCAAGGCGAGCGGTGCCGCGGCCAGGTCGTGCTCGCGGTCGGACAGCACGAACATCCATACGGTGAGCGCCAGGAACGGGCCCTCGCTGTAGGCCATCACGAGCGCGAAGGCGTACGGCGAGAGGACGAGGTACAGGATGCTACGGCGCGCGTGCGCCTCGGACAGGCGGTCGCGGGCGAGGACGTAGATCCCGGCGAGCGCGGCGAGCACCGCCAGGTTCGCGACCAGGAGCGCCGCCACCGCGTCGCCGACCTGGAGGACGTCGCGGGCGGCCCGGATCCCCAGCGGGTAGAGAGGGAAGAACGCCTCGAGCTTGCCGTGCCGGTACCCGATGTGCGAGATGCGGATGTAGAAGACCGAGTCCCAGCCCGTCACCGCCCGCACCCACTTGGTCTGCCACGGCTGCAGTGCGCGATGCCACCCGAGCTCCGTGGTGAGCACGTACCCCAGGCTCAAGACCGCGAGGCGGCTGGCCGACCATACGACGAGCACGCGCCGCCACATGAGGCGGTATCGTACTGAGCGGGGTGGGTGCGCGTTCGTGCACCTGGCCCCGAATCGGGAGAGGTGGCCGAGTGGCTGAAGGCGCCCGCCTGCTAAGTGGGTCTGGGGGGTAAACCTCCAGCGAGGGTTCGAATCCCTCCCTCTCCGCTATGAGTGTGGCCGACCTTCCGCTCACCGGCGGCTGTCTCTGCGGCGGCGTGCGCTTCGAGATCAACGCGCCGCTCGGCGCGGCGTCCTACTGCCACTGCACGCGCTGCCAGCGGCGCACCGGCACGGCGTCGTCGGCGCAGGCCCGGATCGCTCCCGGCTCGCTGACCGTCACGCAGGGCGAGGACCTGGTCCGCGCCTACGAGCCTCCGACCGGGTTCGCCAAACTGTTCTGCGGCGCGTGCGGATCGGCGCTGTGGAGCCGCAGCCGCGAGGATCCGGAGATCATGAGCGTGCGGCTCGGCGTGTTCGACGAGGATCCCGGCGTCCGGCCGGCATTGCGCCAGTTCGTCGCGTACGCCGCGCCATGGGAGGCCATCCCGGACGACGGCCTCCCCCGCCACCCGGAGCGGCCACCGCCGACCTGATTGCAAAATGCCTCAACTGGGGGTATCGCAGTTGCACAAAGTGCGGCTCAATGAGGAGTGCCCCGTCCCCCTCTCCCCCCGGTGAGGTACCCCATGAACTCCCCCGCCTCAGGCGTCACTCGCAACGCCGTCGACGAGCGCTTCTTCCACGAATGGGTTGCGTTCGGAATGCTCGAGCTGGCCGTATACCTGACCCGTCACGCCCAGTTTGCCGCCTTCTGCTACGAGCGAGACATGCGCCGCCGGCCACCCAAGCGCGCCAGGTAGCACCGAAGCCAGAGCACTAGAGCTTGCGCGCCCGAACGGCGGTGCCGTAGGCGCAGATCTCGGTCCAGGTGCCGCCCATCTCGGACGTGTCGAAGCGCATCGCGAGAATGGCGTTTGCGCCGCGCGCCTCGGCCTCCTCGACGAGCCGCTGCATGACCTGCTCGCGGCTGTCGACCAGCGCCTTGGTCATTCCGCGCAGCTCGCCGCCGAGGATCGACTTGAGGCCGGCCCCGATCTGCGATCCGACGTTCCGCGAGCGCACCGTCAGGCCGAACACCTCGCCGAACACCTCCTGGATCTCGTAGCCCGGGAGGTCGTTTGTGGTTGTGATCAGCATGCTGGCTTACTCTAGCCCTTAGGGAACTTGCGGCCCGGGTTGGCGATGCCCTGCGGGTCGAGGGCGTTCTTGACCACCCGCTGGGCCCGCAGGAGCTCCGGCGCGAGGCCCGCCGCCGCCGCGAGCTTGACCCGGCCGATCCCGTGCTCGCCCGAGAGCGCCCCGGAGAGCGCCCCGGGGATCGCGAAGAAGGCCGCCGCGGCCGCCTCGGCTCGGGCCAGGGCGACGGGATCGGAGCGGTCGACCATGACCGACGCGTGCACGTTGCCGTCGCCGGCGTGGCCCCAGCAGGCGACCTCGACGCCATGCTCGATCCCGGCCCGCTCGACCATCTCGAGCGCATCCCCCAGCCGGTCGAACGGCACCGCGAAGTCCTCCGACACCTTCCCGCCGCGCACCGCCACCACCCCCAGCGACACGCCGTCGCGCCACGTCTCGAGCGCGCGCGCCTCGCTCTCGGAGTCGGGAGCGTCGACCGAAAGCGCGCCCGGCGTCAGCGCCTCGACCAGCATGTCGCGCTCGACCCTCGCAGCCGCGGCCGGCCCTCCGGCCTCGGCCAGGACGGCGAAGGCTCCGGTGACTGGGAGCGGGCGGGGGTAGGTCGCAGCCGCCGCCGCGAACGCCTTCGCATCGACAAACTCGAGCGAGGTGGGGACACACCCGCAGGCCATCGCGGCCTCGAGCGCGGCCAGGCCGGCGGCGCGGTCGGGATAGAGGGCGACCATCGGCAGGATCAGCTCGGGCCGCGGCAACAATCGCAGCCAGGCCGCCGTGATCACGCCCAGCGTCCCCTCGGAGCCGCAGGCGAGGCCGACCAGGTCGAGCGACTCGACGTTCTTGCGCGCCGCGCCGCCGGCCCGCAGCACCTCACCCGTCGCGAGCACCAATTCAATCCCCGAGACGAAGGCCCGCACCGTGCCGTGGCGGAGCGAGCGGGGGCCGCCGGCGTTGGTGGCGATGTTGCCGCCGATCTGCGACTGCTCCGCCGCGCCCGGGTTCGGCGCGAACCACAAGCCCTCACCGGCCGCCGCGCGCTGCAGGCTGCGCGTCGTCAGGCCCGCCTCGACCGTCATCCGCCGCGCCTGCGGAACCGCCTCGCGGACGGCGGTCATGCGGTGCAGGGCGATCACGAGCGAGCCGGCGTCGGGCACCGCGCCCCCGGCGTAGCCCGTGCCGCCGCCGCGCGGCACGAACGGCACACCCGTGCGTGCGCACCAGCGCACGACCTCCGCGACCTCGTCCGTCGAGCCGGGGAAGACCGCACCCAGCGCGTCGCCGCTCAGGCCACGCGTCTCGGTGGAGTCGTGCAGCAG
>DATCPV010000431.1:0-2867 GCA_036569885.1 Gaiellales bacterium
CCTCGAGCCCGATCTGCTGGCCGAGCTCGACCAGATTCCCAACGTCGTGGCCGTCAAGCAGGCGACGCCCGACCTCGACCAGGCCCGCCGGATCATGCTCGAGACGAACCTTGCGCTCTACGCCGGCAACGACGACCTCGTCTATCCGTTCCTGCAGCTCGGGGCGATCGGCGGCGTGTGCGTGGCGTCGCATGTGGCCGGCCCGCAGCTGCGGCGGATGATCGACCTGGCTCATTCCGGCGACATGGTCGCAGCCGGCGCCGAGAACGAGGCGCTGCGCGACCTCTTCGAAGCCCTCGCGGTGACCACGAACCCGATCCCCGTCAAGGCGGCGCTCAACCTGCTCGGCCACGACGTGGGCGGCCTGCGCCTGCCGCTCGTCGATGCGGACGCCTCACAGACCGCGACCGTTGCCGCAGCGCTCGAGGCGGCCGGCATCCAGCCCGCCGCCAGGATCTAATGCGTGCCTGATCCCGTACGGATCATCCCGCTCGGCGGGCTCGGCGAGGTGGGCAAGAACATGACCGTCTTCGAGCGCGGCGGACGCCTGGTGCTGCTCGACGCGGGCCTGTCGTTTCCGCACTCCGAGATGTTCGGCATCGACCTGGTGCTGCCCGATTTCCGCTACGTCGCCGAGAACGCCGGCCGGCTGGAGGCAATCGTCCTCACGCACGGCCACGAGGACCACATCGGCGCCCTGCCGTACCTGCTGCGCGAGATCGGGACGGGCGCGCCGGTGTGGGGGACACGGCTCACCCTCGGGATGGTCAAGTCGAAGCTGGACGAGCACGGCCTGCTGGCGCACACCGAACTGGTCGAAATCGACACCGACGGCGGAGTGGTGGAGGTGGGCCCGTTCTCGGCCGAGTTCGTGCCCATCACGCACTCGGTGCCCGACGCGGTCGCCGTGGTGCTGCACACCGAGTTCGGGGCAATCGTGCACACCGGCGACTTCAAGCTGGACGAGAGCCCCATCGACGGGCGGGTCACCGATCTCGTCCGCCTGGGCGCGATCGGCGATGCCGGCGTCGCGCTGCTCATGTCCGACTCCACCAACGCCGAGCGGCCAGGCCACACGGCATCCGAGCGCACCGTCGGGGCCGCCCTGCGCGAGATTGTGCGCACGGCACCGGGGCGGGTGATCGTGACGTCGTTCTCGTCCCATATCCATCGCCTGCAGCAGGTGATCGACGCCGCCGAGGCCTCGGGCCGCACGGTGTGCGTGATCGGCCGCTCGATGATCCGGAACCTCAACATCGCGCGCAACCTGGGGTACGCGAAGGTCGCTGACGACCGCATCATCCGGGCCAAGCGGCTCGACGAGTTCATGCCCCACGAGCTCGTCATCATCTGCACCGGCAGCCAGGGCGAGCCCGGATCGGCGCTGACACGGATCGCGCTCGGCGACCACAATGCGCTCCAGATCCATCACACGGACACTGTGGTCATGTCGGCCCGGCCCGTGCCGGGCAACGAGGTCAAGGTGAACGAGACCGTCAACCGCCTGTGCCGGCTGGGGGCCAAGGTCATGACCGAGGAGACGGACTTCGTGCACGTGTCGGGGCACGGCGCCGCGGACGAGCTGAGCCAGATGCTGCGCACCGTGCGCCCGCGGAACTTCGTGCCGGTGCACGGCGAGTTCCGGATGCTGCAGGCGCACGCCCGTTTGGCCGAGGCGGCGGGAGTTCCCGCTCACGCGGTGCGGATCGCCGACAACGGCACGGTCCTCGAACTGGACGCCGAGGGCGTCTCGGTGGTCGACCAGATTGAGGCCGGCACGATCCTGGTCGACGGCCTGAGCGTCGGCAACGTACGCGACGTCGTCCTGCGCGACCGCCGCCATCTCGGCTCAGACGGCGTCCTGATCGTGGTCGCGACGATCGCCGCCGATTCGGCCGAGCCGCTGGTCGATCCGGAGATCATCGTGCGCGGCTTCGACGCCCCGTCGGACAACGGCGAGCTGCTGCTCGAGCAGGCCCGTGCGGCGGTCGAGCGGGTGCTGGAGGAGTGCCAGGAGCACCGCACCACCGAGGTCCACGTCGTGCAGCAACGCCTGCACGACACGCTGGCCGACCTGGCCTCGCGCCTCACCGGCAAGCGCCCGATGGTCTTGCCGATCGTCGTCGAGGTCTGAAGAGGGGCGGGCGGGGCTGATGACCGAGGACGAACGGTCGCCGACATACCGCCCGATGATGACCGACGAACGGGCCCGGCGGCTTCGCGAGTGGCATGAGCAAGCCGTGGAGGGCGGTCGCCGGGGCGAGGTGATCACGGTTGCCCAGCTCGATCGCACGTTCGTCGTGCCGCCGGACGTGTATCCGCCGAACCCGCTCGGACTCGCCGCGATCGTGCTCGACGAGGTGCGCGACACCGACCGCGTACTCGACATGGGCACGGGGAGCGGCGTGAACGGCATCGTGGCTGCGTCGCGATCGGCCGACGTCGTCGCGGTTGACATCAATCCTGCAGCGGTCGAGTGCGCGCGCGGGAATGCCGAGCGGAACGGGGTCGACGCACGCTTGAGCGTCCGGACGAGCGACCTATTCGAGGCCGTCGCTGGCCGGTTCGACCTGGTCGTCTTCGATCCGCCGTTTCGCTGGTTCGCGCCTCGCGACATGCTCGAGCGGGGGATCGCCGACGAGGATTACCGCAGCCTGACGGCGTTCTTCGAGCAGGTGGGGGAACACTTGACGGCGGCTGGCCGGATCCTGTTGTCGTTCGGCACCACCGGCGATATCGACTACCTGCATCACCTCATCGCCATGCACGGTTTCCGGGCCGAAGAACTTCGCAGAGTGGAAGGCGAGAAGGACGGCTTCCCGGTCGCCTACTTCGCCTACCGGCTTACCCCGCCCACCGGCTCAACC
>DATCPV010000432.1:0-2541 GCA_036569885.1 Gaiellales bacterium
GCCTCGACCAGAAACATGATCCCGGTGTACTCCTGCGAGCCGCGGGCCGCGCCGGCCGACACGATCAGCAGGTCGGCGACGATGCCCACCAGAAGTGCGATCGTGTACTCGCGCACCCTCGGCCCGGGCCCGGACACCCCCATGACCCGCGCGACCAGCACCGGGTTCGCGGTCGAGAGCGACTCGAGCGCCGACCGGCTGAGGTTGAGCTGGGCGGTTGCCGCCTCGAGCCAGTCGGTGCCGCCGGCGACCATGGCCGCGAGCCGCGCCCGGGTGACGGGGCCGGCCTCTTCGAGCGCTCGGGAGATCCCCAGCGTGGCGGCCCCCAGGCGGCGGTGCAGGTGCTCGGCCTGCGCCGAGACCTCGAGCGTCAGCCCGTCGAGCGCGAACTCCGCGAAGATGGCGGGCTCCTCGTCGAGCCGGCCCCCGTACAGCGCGAAGCCCTCGCGGTCGCCGTAGGTACCCTCGAGCACCCGGCCGAACGCGGGCAGGTCGGTGGCGCGGCACACGACCTCGACCGGAGCCCCCTCGGGCGCGATCCCGAGCGGGTACACACCGACGAGCGCCGGCTGGTAGGGCGCCAGCACGTCGAGCAGGCCCGTCGCGAGCAGGCGCGAATACCAGTCGTCTATCACCGCGCCAGATCGTAACCGCGCCCGGCGGCTGCGGGATCAGCGGGTGATCTCGTCCACCGGCTCGGGCAGCGGGGTCGCGCCCTCGCCGAGGATGCGATGCAGATCGGTGTCTGCGATCAGCACCTTGCGGGCCTTGGAGCCCTCGTACCCGGACACGATTCCACGTCGCTCGAGCATGTCGATCAGGCGCCCCGCGCGGGTGTACCCAACCCGCAGTCGCCGCTGGAGGAGCGACACGGATGCGGTCTGGTGCTGGGCGACCAGCCGGATGGCGTCCTCGAGCACCGGGTCCTCATCGGCATCCAGGCTCTCGGGCTCGACGTCGGCGGGCAGCTCCAGGAGCTCCTCCTCGAATGTGGGCTCGCCCTGGCGGCGGCAGGCATCGACGATCTTCTGCGTCTCGCCCTCCGAGATGAAGGCGCCCTGGATGCGCTGCAGCTTGGACGTGCCGAGCGGCTTGTAGAGCATGTCGCCCTGCCCCAGGAGCGCCTCGGCGCCGCCGGTGTCGAGGATCACCCGCGAGTCGGTCTGCGACGAGACGGCGAACGCGATCCGCGACGGGACGTTGGCCTTGATCATGCCGGTGATGACGTCCACCCGCGGGCTCTGCGTCGCCAGCACCAGGTGGATGCCGACAGCCCGGGACTTCTGGGCCAGGCGGATGATCGCGTCTTCGACCTCGGCCGGCGAGACCATCATCAGGTCTGCCAGCTCATCGATCACGACCAGGACGTGCGGCAGGGTGTCGCGACCCAGCGCGGCGCGGGACGTGTTCAGCTCGGCCAGGTTGCGAGCCTTGGCGGCGCCCATGGTCTCGTAGCGCGTCTCCATCTCGCGGACGACGTTCTGCAGCACGAGCGAGGCGTTCTTCATGTTCGTGACCACAGGCGTCAGCAGGTGCGGGATGGCCTCGTAGTGGTTCAGCTCGACCCGCTTGGGATCGACCAGGATCATGCGCACATGGTCGGGCGAGGCCCGCAGCAGGATCGAGCACAGGATCGCGTTGATGCAGCCCGACTTGCCCGAGCCCGTCGTGCCGGCGATCAGGAGATGCGGCATCCGGGCCAGGTCACACGCGACCCCCTGGCCGGAGATGTCCTTGCCCAGCCACGCCGTGAGCGGGCTCGAGCCGGCGGGCGGCTCGGCGTAGATGTCACCGAGCGTGACCAGGTTGGCCGACAGGTTCGGGACCTCGACGCCCACCGCCTGCTTGCCCGGGATGGGCGCGAGGATGCGGATCTCGGTGGTGGCGAGCGCGTAGGCCAGGTCGTCGCGCAGCTGCGACACCCGGCTGACCTTGATCCCCGGGGCAAGCTGCAGCTCGTAGCGAGTCACCCGCGGCCCGTTGACCATGCCGATGACGCGGGCCTCGACCCCGAAGTTCGCGAGCGCCTCGACCAGCTGGCGGGCGATCCGGTCGTGGTCCTGGGCGGATCCGCGGGTGGCCGCGCTGCGCTTCAGAATCGACGGCTGCGGGAGCCGGTAGGGCACCCGGCCGGCGGCGGGCGCGGGCGGCGGCAGGACGGGCGTCGGCTCGTCGAGCAGGTCGTCGTCCTCCGCAGCCGCGGCGTCGTATTCGAGAGACGGCGGTACGGGTGGCTCCTCGAGCTCGGGCACCTGGCCGTAGAGGTCGGCGAATGCGTGCAAGCCGTCGACGGGCGGCGGCGAGGGCTCCGGCGTGGGTACCGCGTGGAGCACCGGCCGCGTCCCGGGGCGTTCCCGGTAGCGCCGCCCGACCTCCTCCGACAACCGCATTCCGGCGCCCGCGGCGCGGGCAACGTGACGCCCGGACGCGCGCATCGCCACTCCGAGGGAGGCACCGGTCACCAGAACGCCGCCGACGAGCGCGCCGAGGACGACCAGGATCGAGACGCCAATCGGGCCGACGAGCCCGTTGAGCCCGACC
>DATCPV010000433.1:0-3229 GCA_036569885.1 Gaiellales bacterium
GGCCAGACCGAGCAGCGGCCGCAGCGCCAGCCGCCGCAGCTGCTGCGCCCCGACCGGCGCGTCGGTCGCGCAGACGGCGATGCAGGAGCCCTCGGGCGAGACGGGCGGCGGGGCTGGGTCGAAGCGCAGGCCGCCGACCGTCAGCCGCTCGCGATCGCCGAAGTTGCACATGAGCAGCACCCCGACGATGTGCCCCGAAACCAGCCGCGACGCCGTGCCGATGCCGCCGGGGAAGTCGAAGCACATCATGCCCGTGCCGCCGCCGACGCTGCCCTCGGCCACGTCGGGCCCGGCGTTGGCCAGTGCTGCATCGGCATCCGCGACGGTGACCGTGCGGCCGTCGGCCATGTCCGAGTCGTCGCACTCCCCCACCACCGGGATAATCGTGTGGTCAGGATCGCCCCCGGCCGCCAGCATCGCGGCGTGGTACACCATGCCGACGGCGTGCGTGCTGCACAGCCACACCGGCGTCTGGATCAGGCCCCACTCGTCGATCTCGAGCTTCTTGGTCAGCTCGCCGGCGCCGTTGACCGTCTCGACCCCCGCGTTGGTCGGAAGCCGCGGCGGCACGATCACGGTCACGCCCGTGGCCTCGCCGCTCGCGGCCTGGGAGTGGCCGACGAGCACCCCCGGCACGTCGGTGATCGCGTTGCGAGGGCCGGTCGGAAAGAGGCCAACAGGGCCGCCGATATCGCGCCAGCGGGTCACGCCAGGATGCAGGCGGTGCGGTGGTCGGGCGAGGTGGACCCGCTTGTGCGGCGCAGTTCGGGGTCGGTGACCCGGCAGGTCTCCTGCGCGATCGGGCATCGGGGGTGGAAGCGGCAGCCGGA
This sequence comes from Gaiellales bacterium, assembly GCA_036569885.1. Lineage (GTDB taxonomy): Bacteria > Actinomycetota > Thermoleophilia > Gaiellales > JAICJC01 > JAICJC01. The sequence goes on from DATCPV010000433.1 coordinate 831, forward strand.
CGGGACGTGCACCGGGTTGGGCGTCTCGCCGGTCAGGATCTGCGGGTTTGTGGACTGGCGCGGGTCGCGCTTCGGGACGACCGAGATCAGAGCCTTCGTGTAGGGGTGCTGCGGGTTTCGGATGACCTCGCGGACGGGCCCCTCCTCGACGATGCGGCCCAGGTACATGACGGCGATGCGGTCGGCGAAGCGGGCAGCGGTGGACAGGTCGTGCGTGATCATGAGAATGCCCATGCCCTCGCGGCGCAGGCGGTCGAGAAGCGACAGGATCCCCGCACGGACCGACACGTCGAGCATGGACACCGGCTCGTCGGCCACCAGCAGCTTCGGGTTGAGGACGAGGCTCGCCGCGATCGCCACCCGCTGGCGCTGCCCGCCGGAGAGCTCGTGCGGGAACCGGTTCGCGTACAGCTCCGGCGGCGTCAGCCCTGCCCGCTCTAGCGCGTCGCGCACGCGCTCGTCGCGGTCGGCCCGGGAGGACCCGATCCCATGGATCAGGAGCGGCTCCTCCACCGTGTCGCTGACACGGAAGCGGGGGTCGAGCGATTCGTACGGGTCCTGGTAGATCAGCTGCATCGTCCGCCGCAGCGGCCGCAGCCGCCGCGCCGAGATCCCGACCATCTCGGTACCCTCGAATCGGACCGATCCCCGCTCGGGGTCGACCATCCGCATGACGCTCTGCGCGGTCGTCGTCTTGCCGCATCCCGACTCGCCGACCAGTGCCAGCATCTCGCCGCTCCCGACCGTGAAGGAGACGCCCTCGACCGCATGCACGCTGAGCTTGGGCTGCCGGGCGATCGTGCCGACAAGGCCGCGCGGCACCGGGTAGCGCGTCACCAGATCCTCGACCTCGAGCAGGGGCGGCGCACCGCCGGCGCTCATGGCACGGCCCCGGCCGGGCTGTCGTTCAGGTGGCAGGCGGCCTTGTGGCCGGCCTCCACCCGGCGCAGGTGCGGCGCCGAGGTCGTGCACCGAGGCAGCGGCCCGTCACACCGGGGCTGGAAGGGGCATCCGACCAGCTCCCGGTCGAGGCGCGGCGGCACGCCGGGGATCGAGCGCACCTCCGCCTCGTCGTAGAGGTCGGGGGTGGCGGCGAACAGCATGCGCGTGTACGGGTGGCGGGGGTCGTGGTAGAGGTCCTGCGTCAGTCCGACCTCCACGATCCTGCCGGCGTACATCACCGCGGCCCGGCTGCACACCTGTGCGACCACCGGCAGGTCGTGGGTGACCAGGATCATGGCCAGTCCGAGCTCGTCGGTCAGGCGCACGAGGAGGTCGAGGATCTGGGCCTGGATCATCACGTCGAGGGCCGTCGTCGGCTCGTCTGCCAGCAGCACCTGGGGGTTGCACGCGAGCGCCATCGCGATCGCCGCACGCTGGCGCATCCCGCCCGAGAACTCGTGGGGATACCGCTCGGCCCGGTCGGCCGAGATGCCGACCAGGTCGAGTAGCTCCCGCACCTGCGCGCGGGCGGCGCGGCCCGTCGCCGTGCCGTGCAGCTCCATCGGCTCCGCGATCTGGTGTCCGATCGTCCTGACGGGGTTGAACGCGTTCATCGCGCCCTGGAACACCATCGCGACGTCCTTCCACCGGTGCGGAGCGACGGTCTCCTCGCCGCGGGCGAGGACGTCCTCGCCCTCGAGTAGCACCCGGCCGGCGACGCTCGCGCTCGACGGCAGGAGCCCCATCATGGCCAGGATCGTCGTCGTCTTGCCGCATCCCGACTCGCCGACGAGGCCGAGCCGCTCGCCGCGGGCGAGGTCGAGGCTGACGCCCTGGACGGCGTGCAGCTCGCCGCCGTCCTGCAGGTCGAACCAGACGTGCAGGGAGTCGACGCCGAGTAGCGGCGTCACTCGTCCACCCACCTGCCGGGCAGCGGGCGCATCCTGAATCGGCGCACCGACAGGTGGCCCACCCGCAGACGCGGGTTGAGGGCGTCCTCGATGCCCTGCCCGAGCATGGTGCACGCGAGGATGACGACGGCCACGCAGACACCCGGAGGCACCACCGCCCACCAGGCGCCGAGGATGACCGCGTTGCCCTCGAACGCGTTCTCGATCAGGCGCCCCCACGAGATCGCGGTCGGGTCGCCCAGGCCGAGGAAGGCGATCGCCGTCTCGGCGAAGATGGCGAACGCCATCATCAGCACGGTGTTCGCGACCAGGAGCGGAGTCACCTGCGGCAGCACGTGCTTCACCATCAGCCGGGTGTTGCTCGCCCCCATGGCCCGGGCGCGCTTCACGTACACCCGCTCGCGGACGCTCTTCACCTGCGCGCGGATCAGCCGCGCCGTGCTCGTCCAGTAGATCAGGCCGATGATCAAAATGATGTTGACCAGGCTGCGGCCCCAGATCGCGGCCGCGGCGATCATGAGCGGGATGTCGGGGATAACGAGGAAG
>DATCPV010000434.1:0-3103 GCA_036569885.1 Gaiellales bacterium
ACGTCGGCGGGCGAGCCGATGTACCGGGCGGCCGGGTTCGCCGAGCAGAGCGGCGGCAGCAGGGCGCTCTTCCGCCGCGGCTAACGCGAGCGCCGCGAGCGGGGGCCGCTCCACCACGGGATCGGGTCGGCGACGTGCCCACGGGCCACCAGCACGCCCTCCGCCCGCAGCCGCTCGGCATGCTCGGCCTCATGGTTCGGGACGAGCCGCCCGGCCGCCGTCACCACCCGGTGCCACGGCATGTCGTCGAGGCCCATCGCCATGACCCGCCCAACCGCCCGCGCGCCCTCCGGTTGGCCAACCCAGGCGGCCACCCGGCCGTAGCTGGCCACTCGTCCGGCCGGCACCTGCCGCACCACGGCCTCGACGCGGCGCTCGAACGGCGTCGAGGCCGCCACGATCCGGAAGCCGACGGGCAGACCGTCGTCCAATCTGGCGCACATCGGCCGATCGTATCCGCGCCTCCAGCGGGCGGGAGCGGGGTGTGCGCTCACTAGACTGGTTCCCCGGATGAAGCTCTCCCGCCTGGACTGGCTGCTCCTGCTCACGCTGGCCGTGCTCACCTTCGAGAAGATCCGGTGGGAGACGTCGCTGGTCACGCTGACGTGGTCGAACCTGCTTGCGGCCGCGTTCGTGGTGGCCGCGATCGTCGACCGCATCCGCCGCCGCGACTCGATGCTGCATCCGGCGGCGATCACCCTGGGCGGGTTCATGCTCGCCTTCGGGGCGGTGTACCTGGCCGGGTACTTCGACCTCACCGACAAGGCTGCGCTGGCGTACTGGCTCAAGGGCCTCGGCACGTGGACCGTCCACTTCCTCTACCTGATCCTGGGGGCCGCCCACCTCGTGCGGCGCGGCCGGGCGCTCTTCCTGCGGGCGGTCTACGTCTTCACCGCTGGACTCGTGGTCAACTGCGTCTACGGGGTCATACAGCTCGGGCTCGCGATCGCCGCCGGCATCAACCTCGACAAGCTGGTGGTCGGGCCGCTCACCGCCAACCAGGGCGGCATCGGCGGCATCAACGTCTACGGCACCGTGGCCGGCTCACAGAACGTGTACCGGATCAATGCGCTCACAGGCGACCCCAACCACCTCGGCGTGATGCTGTGCGTCCCGCTGATGGTGCTCCTGCCCTACTACCTGGGCGACCGCCGCGGCCGCCGCCGCACCGGCCTGCTGCTGCTCTTCATGTTCATCGTCCAGGTGCTCACCCTGTCGCGCTCGGCGGCGCTCGGCGACGCGGCCGGCATCGCGGTGCTCCTGCCCGTGCTGCGGCGGTACCTGCCGAGCGCCCGCAGCATCGCGATCGTGGGGGGCGGGCTGGCCGTGGCGTTCGGGGCGCTGTACGCGTCGTCGCACTTCGTGCGCACGGTCATCGGCGCCCGCACGCAGCTGCACGGCAGCAGCACCCAGACCCATCTCCAGTTCTACCAGCTGGTGCCGCCCGCACTCGACCCGCACCCGTTGTTCGGGATGGGATTCAACACCTTCGCGGTCTTCTACCAGTTCGTCACCGGGAAGACGGACTTCGGCCCCCACAGCGCCTGGATCGCGATCCTCGTCGAGACGGGGATGGTCGGGATGGCCCTCTACCTCTTCTACTTCGCCTACCTGATCGCGAGCGCGGCGGCCATCTGGCGGTCGTCTGATCCCGACATCTCCCGGATCGGCAACGGGCTTGTCGCGGCGTTTGTGGCCACCGCCGCCGCGAACCTGTTCTACCTGACGATGACGTTCGACTACTTCTTCGCGCTCGCGCTGCTCGCGGTCGCAGGCTCGGCCATGTTCGGGCCGGCCCGGGTGCCGGTGCCGGCACGGGTGGCGGCTGCCGTCGGATCGACGCCGTGATCCTGGTGCTCGAGGTCCTGTTCTGGGCGAGCCTGGCGGCGCTCGTCTGGACGCATCTGCTCTATCCGCCGTTCATCGCCGTGGTCGCCCGGCTGCGGCCGCGGGCGATCGCTGCCGCCGACATCCTGCCCAGCGTGAGCTTGATCATCCCCGCCTACAACGAGGAGGACGTGATCGAGGCCAAGCTCGAGAATGCGCTCGCGCTCGACTACCCGGCCGACCGGCTCGAGATCGTGGTCACCTCGGACGACTCCACCGACGGCACCCATGGGATGGTCGCGCGCTTCGCCGGCCGCGGAGTGCGGCTGATCCACTGCGAGCGCGGCGGCAAGGTGGCCGCGCAGGACCGGGCGGTGGCCGAGACGGCGGGCGAGATCGTGGCGTTCGGCGACGCCAACGTGCGCTGGGAGCCCGACGCGCTGCTCCGGCTGGTGCGGCCGTTCGCCGATCCCGCGGTGGGGATGGCGTGTGGCAACGTGCGCCTGGTCAATCCGTCGGGAGGCACCAACCAGGAGGGCCTCTACTGGCGTTACGAGATGTGGCTGCGGCGGCGCGAGTCGACGGCGCACTCGATGACCGGATCGAACGGCGCGATCTATGCCGTGCGCCGCGAGGCGTATCGGAACGTCGACCCGCGCTTCGGGCACGACCTCAGCTTCCCCTACCTGATGGTGCAGAACGGCTACCGGGCGGTGTACGAGCCGTCGGCGAGGGCGACCGAGAGCATGACGACCGACATCGAGGACGAGTTCCGGCGCAAGGTGCGCATGTTCGAGCACTGCTGGCTGATCCTCTTCCAGGGCCGCATGTTCGGCCTGCGCAAGGTCGGGCCGGTCTACTGGGTCGAGATCGTCTCACACCGGCTGCTGCGCTACTGGAGCGGGCCGCTGCACCTGGTGCTGCTCGCGACCAGCGCCGCACTGGCGACGCATGGGCCGGTCTATGCCATCGTGCTCGCGGCCCAGCTCGTCGGGCTCGCGCTGGTGGGCGTCTCGATGCTGCTGCGCGGCCGCGTGCGCGTGCTGCGGGTGCTGCACTACTACCTGCTGGTGACGCTCGCGACCGTGATCGCCCTGTTCGGCTACCTGCGCCGCGGCGTCCCCGCCACGTGGGACAAGGCCGCCGGCTCGCGCCTCTGAATAACCGGTGCCTGGCACCGGTTATTCACGGCCGCCCACCACGCTCTTCGAGTGCGCCAAAAGGGGTCTGACCCCGTTTGGCGCCGTCACGCGCCCACGAGCTCGCGGTACACCGA
>DATCPV010000435.1:0-3973 GCA_036569885.1 Gaiellales bacterium
GCGCATCAGCGGCGTCACGTCGATGACGAACGTCACGGCCGGCGCCTACGCCGACATCCCGCTGTTCCTGTTCCACCTGCTCGAGTACCTCGACGTCGAGTACGAGGTCGACGTGGACGAGATCAACGCGCGCTGGGCCAAAGCGTCCAGCGTCGACGTCTGGAGCCAGCTCGTCCTAAAGGAGACCCGCGACCGCACCGAGCAGCTCACGCAGGCGCCGCAGACCGGCATCTGGCGGCTCGACGACGAGACCGGCCGTGTCAGCTTGAGCCGCTGGGGCAACGACTGGCACAGCCTGCACGACGAGGCGGAGGCGTTCTACCTGCGCGTGCTCGGGCCGGGCGACTACCGCTATCCCGGCGCTGACCTCGGCGTGCTCGTTACGCGCTCGCGGATGCAAACCGAGGACAACCAGCTCACCGAGCGGGCACACCGCTGGATCGATTCGATCCAGCAGCACTTCGCCGGCACGCCGCTGGCGGAGGACGCAGCTGTGCCGGCCGGCGCGCTGGCGTTCAAGACCGCGTGACATGTGGGCGCGCGCGGGTGCTCGTACGTTCGCGGGCGCTACGCCGGTGGATGTTCGATGAATGTCTGCGTGTGCTCGGTCTCCTCGAAGCGGTCGAACGACTGCTCCCACACCGACCCCGGCCATCGATACTCGACGCGACCCTCGGTGGGGTGGTATGCCGCGGTGTAGATCGTCCCGAAGCCCTGCACGTACTCGGTGTTGTGCAGTGGGGGTTCGAGGAACGCGGCGATGAAGCGCTCGCGCGTCAGGTCGGGGTCGGCGAGCAGTGCGCGCACATAACGCTCGCGCTCGACGGTCCGGATCGCCCGCGCGTACTCGGGCCACTCGACCTTGCCCTGATGGTTGGTGGTGGCCGCCACGGCGTGGAACTCCGCCGCGCGACCGGGGCCCACGTAGGCCGTCAGGAACTCGCCCGAGCGGTCGAGCAGCGTGAGGTTCTGCGGTGCGTGGACGGGGATCCGCGCGAGCGCCGCTTGCGCCTGCGCGACCGTGGCGCAGGTCTCGAGCAGGTAGCGAACGACGAGTGAGATGGCGAAGCCGTCGCCGACGTCGCGGCGACCCCCGAACGTGAGCGACACCGCCAGGCCGGCGTCGTTGACGCCGTCCAGCAGCCCCCACAAGCAGTCGCTCATTCCGATCACCCGCCCGCCGCCGCTCCACTGCGTGAGGTAGACGATCCCCTCCAGCCGCGAGGCCGGGTAGTCGTAGTTGCGCACGAGCATCGGCGTGTCGCGCGTCCAGGCCCCCTGCGAGCAGCCCGCGATGAAGCTCGGCGGGCCGTAGAGCGACAGCATGCGCGCCGCGAGCTCGCCGCCGCCGGCGAGCTCGACCAACCGCTCGTAGGTCGGAACCAGCTCCGGCATGTGGTGCGCCAGCATCCGCCGGCACGTGGCCAGGTCGGGCCGCTTGGCCTCGCCGTCCCGGAGATACCAGGCGCGGTACGTGGGCCACATTGCGTCGAAGCGCGCCTGCCACTTCGGCCCCGGCACGAGCTCGTCGACCGCCTCGAAGTCAATCCGCTCCGCGCCGGCGCTCGGCGCCGGCGCGCGCCGAGGGTGGGCGGGCAGTAGCTTCAGCTCGCCCCGCAGCGCCTCCCAGACCGGCTTCCAGTAGCGATCGATCGCCGTCGCGGCCTCCGGCGGCAGGCCCAGCGACTTGACCCAGTCCGGTAGGCCGAGCAGGCCTGGCTTGTCGTCAGCCATCGATGTAGCTCATCACATGCTTGATGCGGGTGTCGTCCTCCAGCCCGTATAGGGACAGGTCCTTGCTATAGCCCGAGGGCTTGAAGCCGCCATGCGGCATCTCAGCCACGAGCGGGATGTGGCCGTTGATCCACACGCAGCCGAAGTCGAGCCGCCTGGACACGCGCATCGCGCGGCCGTGGTCCCGCGTCCAGACGCTGGAGGCGAAACCGCACGGGACGCCGTTGGCCCACCGGACCGCCTCGTCCTCATCGCCGAAGCTCTGGACTGTGATTACGAGAGGGTATCTACGAGCCCGCGGCGCTATCCTCGGCTCCAACGGGTTTCACGCGAGGAGAGGGGGCGTCGTGCGGCAGCCCCGGTCAGCGCAGCCAGATCTTTCAGCTTCGAGGTGCTCGGTGGGCTCGGCCCAGCTCATCGGTGTGCGCGGCGCGCTGCACGTGGCGCGCTCGGCGGCCGAGGAGGGGTGATCGGCGTGGCGGACGACGCCGGCGGCCGAAAGTCCACCGCCAAGGAGGTTCGCGCTCCGCCGCTCTCCGCTGCAACGGCGTTCGTGCGTGGCGAGCTTAGCGGAGCTCCGCCGCCGGACGGTGACCTCGTACGCGATCTGCGCCGGCGCGTCGCGGCGCTCGAGGCCGACAGGGACGGGCCAGTCGCGCGGCGGGAGGTGAGCGTCACGGCGCGCAGCGTGGTCGAGGTGCTCGGCATGATCCTCTTTACTGCCGCCGTAGTCGGTTTCGTCTACCTCGCGTGGGGCGCGATCACGCTCGTGCTGGTCGCGCTGCTCGCGGCGCTCGCGCTCAACCCCGCCGTCGAGTTCTTCGTCCGCCATCGCCTCAGGCGCGGCTGGGCGGCCGCCATCGTCTTCGTGCTCGCGCTCGGCGCGCTTGCCCTGCTGGGGCTATTGCTGATTCCTCCGCTCGTCACGCAGGTCAGCCATTTCATCCACGCGGTGCCGGGCATGCTCGCCGACCTCAGCAAGGGGCACGGGCCATTCGGCTTTCTCGAACGGAAGTTCCACGTCGTCGAACAGGTCAACAAGATCGTGTCCGGCAAGAGCGCCGCCGCGGCCGGATCCGGCATCGGAGTCGTGCTCGGTGTGGCCGGTACGCTCGTCGGGCTGGTCGTGATCGGCTTTCTCACGTTCTTCATGCTGCTCGAAGGCCCCGAATGGGTCGAGCGCTTTATATCGGTCCTGCCCGAGGGCGTTCGCCCGCGCTACCGGCACATCGGCGCAGGCATCTCACGCACAGTCGTGGGCTTCGTCACGGGCAACCTGCTGGCCAGCCTGCTCAGCGGCGCCATCACCACGGCCGTGCTGTTCGCCGCGGGCCTCCCCTATCCGGTCCCGCTCGGCGTGCTCGTAGCGCTGCTCGACCTGCTGCCCATCTTCGGCGCCTTGATCGCCCTCGCGATCGTCGCGGCGGTGGCATTCGCGCACGGACTGGTGACGGGGCTAGTGGTCACCGGCCTGGTCTTCCTATATCACCAATTCGAGGTCTACTACCTGCGCCCAATCATCTACGGGCGCATGATCCAGCTCTCGCCCCTGGCCGTGCTGGTCGCCGCAGTACTTGGTACCGCGCTCGCCGGCCCGCTCGGCGCGATCGCCGCGATCCCGATCGGCGGCGCCATCCAGCTGATCCTCGTCGAGGTCTTGGACGCACGCGCGGACGCCCGCACCGCCATCCGCAGACGGGTGATCGTGGACGGCCGGTCCGCGGAAGCGAACGCTCCGTGACGTCCTTCTCGCCTCAAGAGGCGCCCCCGGCCCTCGTGGGACAGGGGCCCACCTCGGGAGCGCCGTCAGCGGGTCGGGGACGCGGCTTCCTGCGCCGCCACGGGCGCGCGGTCACAGCGGTGGTCGGCGTCGCTGCGATCGCCGGGTTCATCCAGTTCGTCGCCCCGCAGCTCAGCGCACTCGGTCCAACTCTGCACAGGCTACGCGCGGGGAACCCGAGATGGCTCGGGTTCGGGGTCGTCCTCGAGGCCCTGTCCCTCGGCAGCTACATAGCGCTCTTCCGCACGGTCTTCTCGTGCCACGGCGTGCGGATCGGGTGGAAGGCGAGCTACCAGATCACGATGGCGGGAGTCGTGGCGACCAAGCTGTTCGCGGCCGCGGGCGCCGGTGGGGTGGCGCTGACGGTCTGGGCGCTGCGCGCCTCCGGGCTCAGCGCGCGCAGCGTCGCGAGACGCGTCCTGGCCTTGGAGTTCTTCCTCTACGGGGCCTACGCTGGAA
>DATCPV010000436.1:0-6543 GCA_036569885.1 Gaiellales bacterium
CAGCAGCACCTGCTCGCCCTGCGTCGGCGCCAGGTCCTCGAGCGCGTCGACCGCCGCGTCCAGCAGGCGGCGCTCGAACGGCCGGCCGTTGGCCTCCCACTCGCGGGGCAGGTACCCGGCCCACCACGCCGCCTCGTCGGCCAGCGTGTGAAACGGCGCGCCGGCCGGTTTCCAGAGGCGCGGGAGCAGGCCGATCAGGACGTCGAGCCCGGCATCGGGCGCGACGGCAGACAGCGGGGTACCCGGCTCGCAGCGCTCCATCAGGATCGCCTTGCGGGCGTCGTCCCGGTCGAGCAGGCGCACGGCGCCGTCGCCGTCCCAGCGGGCGAGCGCGTCGGCCTCGTGCTCGGACTCGCGGTGCGGGTGGATCACCTTCAGCACCGCCCGCGTGCCGTCGGGCAGATCCGCGCGCACGGCGTATCCGGCCGCCCCCGGCGGGTACGGCTCCCCGAGCTCGAGTCCCCACTCCCGGGCGCACTCCTCGATCGTCACAGCCGTGCGCGGATCGCCCAGAGATCGGGGAACGCCGGCCGGCCGACGGTGGTCGCCAGATACCCGACGCCCTCCGAGCCGCCCGTCCCGGGCTTCGACCCGATGGTGCGCTCGACCATCTTCACGTGCCGGTAGCGCCACTCCTGGACGCCCTCGTCGATGTCCACCAGACGCTCGCACACCTGTGCGGACGTCGGGTCGGTGCGATACACGCCGACGAGCACGTCCTGCACCGCCGGCGAGGGTTGGAGCGGCTGGGACAGATCGCGGTCGAGCGCCTCGGCCGGCACGTCGTGGCCGGCCCGGGCGAGGTGGCGGAGGAACGAGTCGTACAGGCCCGGCCGGGCCATCGCCGCGGCGATCCGGTCGCGGGCCGGGCCGGGCGGGTGGTGTACCAGGACGCGCTCGTCGCGGCGTCCCAGCACGGCCTCGAGCTCGCGAAACTGGGCCGACTGAAAGCCGCTCGCGCGCTCGAGGCGGCCGCGAAAGCTCGAGAACTCGAGCGGGGTCATCGTCTCGAGCACGTCGATTTGGGCGACCACCGTCTTCAGGATCGTCAGCACCCGCTTCATCGTCTGCAGCGCCGCAGCGGCATCACCGGCCTCGAGCCGTTCCTGCAGCCGGGCGAGCTCATGCAGCAGCACCTTGAACCAGAGCTCGTAGACCTGGTGGATGACGATGAAGAGCAGCTCGTCGTGCTCGGGCCCCTCCGACACGGGCTGCTGGCTGGCAAGCAGCTCGTCGAGGTGCAGGTACGAGGAGTACGTGAGCGCCGGGTGCTCGGTCATCGCGCCGCCCCAGCGAGCGCGACGGGCTCGAACCCAGGCCGCTCGCGGAGGTGGGGCAGCGGCCGCGAGGGGTCGGGTGAGTCGATCTCGCGCCCCATCCGGTGGCCGTCCCAGATCGCGTCGGCCAGAAGCCGCGGGGCGACGCAGTCGCCGATGCGGTGGACGCCCTCGACGCCGGCGGCCGTGAGTTCCAGATAGAGGCGCTCGTGCGAGACGCGCTGGGTCACGAGCACCACGGCGTCGGCCTCGAGCTCGAACTCCTCGCCCAGCTCGGTCTCGGCCGCGGCGCCGCCGGGCTCGATCCGGGTGAGCCACGTCTCGGCGCGCATGTGGATGCCGAGGTCGTGCAGGTGACGGCGCAGGAGCGGGCCCTCGAGGGTCTCGTCGCACAGCGGGGCGATCTTCTCGCATGACGTCATGAGCTCGACCTCGTGGCCCTGGCTGCGCATGAGCTCGGCCATGCCCGCGCCCATGAAGTAGCCCTCGCAGTCGAGCACCAGCACGCGCGGGCCGGGCGGGCGCTTGCCCTCGAGCATCACCTGCTCGGGCGTGAGGATGTGCGGCAGGGCCGGGTCGGCACCCGGGATGGGGCCGCGGGTGACGCCGTTTCGGCCGTCGCCGGCCCACTCGGCCCCGGTCGCGATCACGACCAGGTCGGCACCCGCCGCCCGCACGCCGGCCGCATCGAGGCGCACACCGGTCTCGATCTCGACGTTCGGGAGCTTGGCGAGCTGGCCGAGCCGCCAAGTGCGCAGCCGGTCCCACTCGGCCAGGCCGGGCAGGCGCGGAATCCAGCGGGTGACGCCTCCCGGCTCGTCCGCGGCATCCACCAGGCGCACGCGTCGCATGCCCCGGCGGCCGAGGACGATCGCGCACTCCATCCCGGCCGGTCCGGCCCCCACGACCAGCACCTCGCTGTCGGCGTTGCGGGCGGTGTCGAACCGCTCGGGGTGCCAGCCGCGGCGGTGCTCCTCGCCGGCGGTCGCGTTCTGCGTGCAGCCGATGTGGCGGCGGACGTCGCCCTTCGAGATGCACATGTTGCAGCCGATGCAGGCGCGGATGTCGTCGAGGCGGCCGGTGCGGATCTTCTCGGGCAGGAACGGGTCGGCGATGTTCGGGCGGGCCGCGCCGATCAGGTCCCACACGCCGGACTCGATGATCTCGGCCATCCGGGCGGGCGTCGTCAGCCGGCCGACGCCGACGATCGGCTTCTGCGTCGCCTCGCGCACGTGCCCTGTCCACTCGAGCTGCCAGCCCTCGGTGAAGAAGCGCGACGCGCCCGAGTCCTTCGACCACTCCAGGATCGAGCCGATGTGGACGTCCCACAGGTCGACCAGGTGGTCGGCCATGCGCACGAACTCGAGCCCCTCGTCGAGCTCGACGCCGGGGCCGCCCGCCGCCGAGACGGCCATCCGGCAGGCGATCGCGCAGTCGGAGCCGACCGCCTCGCGCACGGCCCGCAGCGTCTCGATCCACATCCGGGCCCGGTTCTCGAGCGAGCCGCCGTAGTCGTCGGTGCGCTGGTTGTAGAAGGGCGAGAGCATCTGCCCGAGCAGGTAGGAGTGGCCGCCGTAGACGTAGACGATGTCGAATCCGGCGTCGCGCGAGCGGATCGCCGCGCGCACCCAGTCGCTGACGATGCGGTCGATGTCGAGCTGCTCCATCGCCTTGGGGGTGATGTTCGAGTAATCGCTCGTGATCTGGGAGGGGGCCGGCGGCGGCAGCCGCGTCTCGCCGTTTTCGCCGTGCGCGCCGGAGTGCGACAGCTCGACGCCCGCCAGCGACCCGTGAGCGTGGGCGGCGTCGCACATCACCTTGAGGTGACGCAGGTCGTGGTCGTCCCACATTCGGGCCGAGATGAAGGGCGTCTCGTCGGCGTCGGGCGAGACGGTGCAGTACTCGGTGCAGACCGCCGCCCAGCCGCCCTCGGCCTTGACCGCCCGGTGGGCGGCCTGCGACCACGGCTTCTCGACGCCGAAACCGGTGCAGTGCGGCACCTGGTAGAAGCGGTTGCGCAGCGTCTTGCAGCCGATCTGCACCGGCTCGAACAGGATGTCGAAGCGAGCGTCCCGGGGCACGCGCCGACTATAGAGGGCGCCGCAAACCGGACAGCCGCCAAGGCTTGACTTCCGTCCTGCCCACGGGCTAAGAATTCCCCTGTAGTGCGCATATTTTTCGCCACCGACATTCACGGGTCGGAGACGTGCTGGCGCAAGTTTCTGAACTCCGGCACGCACTACAACGCCGACGTCATGATCCTGGGAGGCGACATGACCGGCAAGGCGCTCGTCCCGGTCGTCCACGAGGGCGGCGAGAGCTGGCACGGCACGCTGCAGGAGCAGCGGCGCGAATTGACCGGCGAGGACGAGGTGGCGGCGTTCGAGCAGGACGTGATCCGGCGCGGCTACTACCCGTTCCGCACCACGCCCGACGAGATGGTCAAGCTCGAGGCCGACCCCGACCGGCTCGACGACCTGTTCCACAGCCACATGCTGGGCACCGTCGAGCGGTGGATGCAGATGGCCGAGGAGAAGCTGGCCGGCGAGCCCCAGCGGGTGTTCGTGTGTCCCGGCAACGACGACCAGTTCGAGGTGGACGGCATCCTGGCGGCGGCCAAACGAGTGGAGCTGGCCGAGGGCCGCGTGGTCGAGATGGGCGACTTCCAGATGGCCTCGACCGGCTGGTCGAACGTGACGCCGTGGAAGACCTACCGGGAGGAGCCCGAGGACCGCCTGCTCGAGCGGATCCGGACGGTCACGTCGCAGCTCACCAACCCGCCGGAGCGCGTGATCCTCAACCTGCACTGCCCGCCGTACGCCTCCGGCCTCGACGACGCCCCCGGGCTCGACGAGAACCTCAAGCCCAAGCACGGCGGCCACGCGCCCGAGCCGGTCGGTTCCACGGCGGTGCGCCAGGCGATCGAGGAGACCAGGCCCGCGCTGTCGCTGCACGGGCACATCCACGAGGCCCGCGGCCACGCCCGCATCGGCGAGACGCTGTGCATCAACCCTGGCAGCTCCTACGAGCAGGGCGAGCTGCTGGGGGCCCTGATCGAGCTGAACGGCAAGAAGGTCAAGAACTTCGTGCTCACGAGCGGCTGAAAGGAGAAGCGATGGCTGCAGCAGACACCCCCGCCGAGCGCACCATGTTCGTGCGCAAGGCCACCGGCCTCGTGAAGGGGTGGTCGGTATTCGACGCCTTCATCTATTCGGCCTTCGCCATCAATCTGATGGCGCTGGGATTCGGCTACGCATTCACCACGACCGCGTTTTTGCCCAAGGGCGCGCTGATCGCGGCAATCATCCTGTCTGGCCTGTTCATCATCTTCGAGGTGATCGTGTACGCCTCGATGATCGCCGTGATGCCGCGCGCAGGCGGTGACTACGTGTGGCAGAGCCGCGTGTTCGGCGGCGGGTTCGGCTTCGTTCTGGCCGCGACCGGCTGGTGGTTCATCCTGTGGCACTGGGTGCCGATCTATGCCCAGATCCTGTGCGTGGAGGTGCTCCAGCCGCTGCTCACGATCCTCGGCTTCACCGGCACGAGCGCGTTCCACGCCGACTGGTGGCCGTACTCGGCCACGAACGGCAACGGCATCTTCGTCGCCTCGCTGATCACCGCGGGGATCGCCACGGCCGTGGTGGCCATGGGCATGCGCATGTACGCGCGGGTGCAGAAGTGGTGCTTCATCGGCGGGCTGTTCGGGCTCGTGATCATGCTCGGGATCTTCCTGACCCACTCGAAGGCCGACTTCATCAACGCCTACAACTCGAGCGCCCACAGCCTCTACGGCGTCCACGGGAACGCCTATCAGGGCCTGATCTCGGCCAGCAACAAGGCCGGCACGTCGCACTATCCCGGCTTCTCCGCCTTCCCGGTCAAGGCGACGTTCCTGCTGCTGCCGTTCATGGTCTTCTACAACCTGTGGCCGAACTGGGGCGCGACGCTCTACGGCGAGGTGCGCGGGGCGTCGGACTTCCGCAAGAACATCTACGCGATGGGCGGGGCGCTCGTCTTCACGACGATCGTCGTGGTGCTCACCTTCGCCGCGATGGCCCACGCGATGGGCTTCAACACCTACGGCATCATGAGCTCGGCCTACTGGGGCTACTTCACGGCACCGCTTGCGGTCTTCCCCTACCCGGGCACCCTGGCGGCGTTCTTCTACCACAACGAGTTGTTGCAGGTGATCCTGATCCTGCTCCTCTCGTTGTGGTTCTTCGGCTGGGCCGGGAGCGTGTTCCTGAGCTCGACGCGGATGATCTTCGCGGCCGCGTTCGACCGCATCCTGCCCGAGTGGGCGGCCCGGGTGGATGACCGCACGCACGTGCCGATCGGCGCGCTGGCGCTGATGCTGCTGCCGTCGATCCCGATCAGCGCGCTCTACGCCTACAGCACCAAGTTCTACAACTACACGCTGGATGCGACCCTGGTCATCGCCATCACCTACTTCGGCACGACCCTGGCGGCGATCGCCCTGCCCTGGCGGCGGCCCGAGATCTACAAGGCCTCGCCGATCGCCAAGTACACCATCGCCGGCATCCCCCTGGTCACGGCCTCCGGGCTGGTCTTCGGCGGCTTCCTGGTGTTCTGCCTGTACAAGTGGTTCTTCGACGGCGCCTACTTCGTCAACAACTACGACTCGAAGCTGTACATGCTCGCCCTCTACGTGGTGGCGCTCGTGATCTACGTGATCTCGCGGATCGTGCGCCGGCGCGAGGGCATCGACCTGGGCGTGGTCAACTCCCAGATCCCGGTCGAGTAGGAGAGCCTCTCACAGGCCCATTCGCCCGCAAAACCCGCAGAGCGTATTGACTTCAATGCGAAATTTGGAGAAGATTTCGCTGGTCTAGACCACCAAACTCCGCAGAGGAGGGGAGGGCATGCAAGAAGCCACGCACTCGGACAGCCACCACCTGGCCCAGTTCGGGTACCGGCAGGAGCTCCACCGCACGTTGGGGAGCTTCTCGTCGTTCGCAGCCGGATACAGCTACATCTCGATTCTGACCGGCATGTTCCAGACGTCGTACCTCGGCTTTCTTTTCGCCGGTCCCGCCTTTGTGTGGGCCTGGATCTTCGTCATGTTCGGCCAGATGATGGTCGCCCTTCAGTTCGCCGAGCTCTCCGCGCACTACCCGCTGGCCGGCTCGGTCTACCAGTGGTCCAAGAACCTCGCATCGAAGGCCTGGTCGTGGAACACGGGCTGGATGTATCTGTGCGCCCAGATCATCACCGTGCCGGCGGTGGCGCTGGCATGGCAGGTGAT
>DATCPV010000437.1:0-6485 GCA_036569885.1 Gaiellales bacterium
GTACGGCGAGGAGGGTGCCTGGGGGGAGCGCGCCCTGGGTGAGGCCGAGCGGGCCCGGCGGGTGTTCGAGCTCGTGGGCGACAACCAGGGCCTCGCGAAGGCGTGGCGTGTCATCGGCTCGGTGCACGCGACCGCCCTCCGCTACGACCAAGCGGCCGACGCCGTTCAGCGGGCGATCGAGTGCGCCCGGCTCGCGGGGGACGGGCGGCAGGAGCGCAGAAATGCGGGCGCCCTGACGATGGCGTGCGTCTACGGCCCGATGCCGGTGGGGGTCGCGATCGAGCGCTGCGATGAGATCAGAGCGATCTCCGCCGGCGACCGCCGAACCGAGGGGCTGGCACTGTGCGCGCTCGCGCAGCTGGAGGCTATGCGGGGGAAGTTCTCCGAGGCTCGCGAGCTGTACACGACGGCGCGTGCCGTCCTGACCGAGATTGGCGGCGGCGTGCTCGCTGCGTCCACGGCGCTCGATTCGAGCACGGTCGAGCTCCTGGCCGGCGACCCAGTTGCGGCGGAGAGCGACCTGGCGCGCGACACGGACCTCCTCGAGCGGATGGGCGAGCGGTATCTGCTCTCGACGATGGCGGCCCTGCTGGCGCAGGCCCTGATCGCCCAGGGCAGGTACGACGAGGCCGCAGCGGCCTGCGACCGGGCGGAGGCCGCGTCGGCGGACGACGACGTCGAGTCGCAGGTGCTCGTGCGCAGCGTCCGCGCGCTCCTGCACCTGGACGCCGGCCGGGTCGAGGCGGCGGGCGCCACGATTGCTGCCGCGACGAAGCTTCTGCAGGGGGTCGAAGCGCCGACGATCGTTGCGGATGCCGCTGTTGTCACCGCTCGCGTTGCGGCGGCGCGGGGAGACCTCGCGGCTGCCGATCGCGAGCTGGCGGCTGCGGCGGCGCTCTACCGGCAGAAGGGGAGCGTCGTGTCCGAGGCGCGGGTCACCGAGCTGCGCGCCGTGCTCGGCCTGGAGCCCGTCGACGCCTGATCAGGCGCGCCAGCGGCCGTTCGTGGTCGAGAGCACGTCGATCTCGACCGTGAACTGACCTTTATGGCAGTGCTTCGGCCGGATGATCTTCCGTGCCGACACGCACGTGGCGGGCGATGCGACGCCGGATCGGCCGGTGCACTTCGGCACAGCGACCCCGTCGTGGAACATCGGCAGGCGTTTCACATCGCCGGTGCGGAGGTGCTTCCCGAGCTCGCTCGAGTCGAGCAGGAAGCTGAGGTGGAGGGGATCGGTCGCTGGGAAGGGCGGGACCGCCACGATGACGACCGAGATCTGTCCCACGCACTTCGCGCCGGGACCGCAGGCGTCGGTGGGGCTCGTGGCGTTCACCTCGGACACGGACGTTGCTGCGCCGGTGGGCGTCGCCGGGACGTCGACCGAGGTCGACTGCGGGTTGGCGGCGCTGGTCGTCGAGCCGGTGCTGACCGTGTCACCGGCGGGGAGGACATACTCGGAGATCGCGTTCGGCGACGGTGCCTGCACGGCGATCGTCGTCGTCGCCTGGACGGTCAGGTCGTCGTCGTCGTGGTCGCCGTCGCTCGTCGTCCATGTGACCGACGAACCGACCGAGCCTGTTGTGGAGGGCACGCTCATGATCACGGTTGCCGAGACGGTCGCCCCGGCGGCGAGCGTGCCGAACTGACAGGTCGCATCGGCCGCGGAGGTCGTGCACGAACCTGCGGTGACGACGCTCAGAACGCTGAACTTGGCCGGCACGGGAGCGTCGAGTTGGGTGTTCTGGAGCGGCCTGGATGTCCCGTTCGTGAAGGTCGTTCGGTACGCGACCGTCCCGCCGGCTGTCACCGGGCTTGGCGTGCCGGTCAGTGTCGCCGACGCCGTGCCGCCGCCATGGGCCGACGCCGAGGACGCGCCCACCAGGGCGACCACAAGCACCAGGAGCAGCGGCAGGCGGCGCACCGAAGGAGTGTGGCAGAAACGGTGAATTCGTGTCAAACCACCGTGCCGTTTTGGGGGTGGTAGCGTGGGCGACATGACGCGTTCTCGGCGATGGCTCGTGCCCGGTGTCCTGCTGGTCGTGGCACTCGCACTGCTCGCTGCGGGAGTGGCCGAGTGGCGGATGAGATCGATCGCCGGCCACTGCCCGGTCAACGCGCGCTGCGCCTTCCGGCCGCACCGCCATCATCCGCTGCGCGCGGAGCTCCTGTGGGCGGGCGCCGCGTTGGTTGCGATCATCGCCGCGGAGGCCGCTCTGTGGCAGCGGCGGCGCGGGAGCGGGCTCTACTGACGCAGGCCGGCCACCGCTTCGAGGAACCGGTCGATCTCCTCGGCGGTGTTGTAGTGCACCGCGCCCACCCGCACCGCCCCGCCGGACTCTTCGAGGCCGAGCCGCTGCATGAGCTCGAGGGCGTAGTAGTTGCCGTCCCAGACGAAGATGCCCTGCTCGCCGAGTGCTGCCGACACCTCCGCCGGCGAATAACCCATAACGTTGAAGGCCGCCGTGGGAACGCGCCGGTCAAGGGCGGTCGTCCCGTACACGGTCACGCCGTCGATGCCGGTGAGCCCCTCGAGCAACTGCGCGGACAGGCCGCGCTCGTACGCGGCCACGGCGTCCATGCCCAGGGAGCGCAGGTATCTCACCGCAGCGGCGGTGCCGGCGATCCCCTCGAGGTTGACCGTACCGGTCTCCCACGACTGGGGCGGCTCATCCGGCGCGGGCCGCACCTTGTAGGGGCGGTGGCGTTCGAGCAACTCTGCCCGGCCGAACAGGACACCGACGTGCGGGCCGAAGAACTTGTAGGCCGAGCAGACGAGGAAGTCGCACCCGATGGCGGCCACGTCGATCGGGCCGTGTGGGGCGAAGTGGACCGCGTCCACGTATGAGACCGCGCCGGCATCGCGGCAGAGCGCCGACAGGGCAGCGACGTCGTTGACCGTGCCGGCGCCGTTTGATGCCCAGCCGAACGCCGCTACCCGGGTGCGGTCGCTGAGCAGCGCCGCAAACGCGTCGGGGTCGACGACGCAGACCTCGGGGTCGATCGCGACCTGGCGCACGGTCACGCCGCGGTCCTCGGCGGCGAGCAGCCACGGCGCCACGTTGGCGTCGTGGTCAAGCCCGGTCACGAGCACCTCGTCGCCCGGCCGAAGGTCGCGGAAGAGCGTCCGCGATGCGTGCATGGTGAGCGTGGTCATGTTCGCTCCGAAGACGATCTCGCCGGCCTGGGCGCCCAGGAACTCCGCAGTCTGCGCCCGGGCATCTTCGAGGATCTCCCCGGACGCGACCGAGGTCACAAACGGCCCGCCCAGATTGGCGTTCGCATCGCGGTAGTAGCCGGCGACCGCGTCGTAGACGGAGTGGTGCACCTGGGTGCCGCCGGGGTTGTCGAGGAAGGTGCGGCCGTCGCGCAGCGATGGAAACCCTGACCGGATCCGATCGGGGTGAAGCGGGGTTGCGATCTCGTTCATGGTGCGGAGTCTACGATGCCGCGCATGAGGCTTGTCATACTTGGCGGCGGCCCGGCGGGATACGCCGCCGCAACCACCGCGGCCCACCTGGGTGCCGAGGTCACTCTGGTCGAGGACATGTCGCTCGGCGGAAACTGCACCATGACGGACGCGATCCCGTCAAAGACGCTGCTCACGACGGCCGATGCGATGCTCGAGGTGGCCCGCGCCGAGGAGGTCGGGCTCGACTTCTCGCACGGCCTGCCCTCGGTCAACATGCGCCGGACGCTGGCCCGCTCGCGCGCCATCGCGCTGCATCAGAGCCGCGGCGTGCGCGAGCGCATGGACGGCGTGAACGTCCGCGTGCTGCCCGGCCGCGGCCACGTCACCGGGCCGAACGAGCTGGTCGCAAACGTCGACGGCCGCGACCACACGATCGAGTTCGACGCGCTGCTCGTCTGCACAGGCGCCTCGCCGTTCGTGCCGCTGTTCGCCAACCCCGACGGCAACCGCGTGCTGACGACGCGGCAGGTGTTCGACCTACGCGATCTGCCCGAGCATCTGGTGGTGCTCGGGGCCGGGCCGACCGGGTGCGAGTTCGCCGACTTCTTCTCGCGCTGCGGGGGGCGGGTGACGCTCGTCTCGGCGCGCGAACAACTCCTGCCGAACGACGACCCGGACCTGGCGGAGGTGCTGGAGGAGGTGTTCCTGCGGCGCGGCCTGGACGTGATCAAGAACGGCCGGGCTGCGGCCGTCGACTGCGAGGACACGAGCCAGGTGCGGCTCGTGCTCGAGGACGGCCGCGACCTGACCTGTTCGCACCTCCTGCTCTGCATCGGCATGCGCCCGAACACCTCGGGGCTCGGCCTGGACGCGGCCGGCGTCGAGATCGCCGAGCGGGGCACGCTGCCCGCCGACGAGTTCTGCCGCACGAACGTCCCCCACATCTACGCCTGCGGCGACGTCACCGGCCAGATCATGCTCGCCAACACCGCCTCGCTGCACGGTCGCACAGCCGCCCTGCACGCGCTCGGCCTGCCCGTCGATCCGGTCGCCTACTCCGGGGTCGCCTGGTGCGTGTTCACCCGGCCCGAGATCGCCAAGGCCGGCATCTCCGAGCGGCAGGCGCGCCTCGAGGGCATCCGCGTCCGCGTGACCAAGCACCTCGTGCGGGCCAACCCGCGGGCGGTGATGGAGGGTGAGACGGACGGCATGATCAAGCTGCTCTCCGACCCCGACGACGGCACCATTCTGGGCGGCGCCATGGTCGGCCTGCGCGCGTCCGAGGTGATCACGGCGGTTGCCCTGGCGGTGCACGCCCGCCTCTCGGTGCAGATGCTGGCCGAGACGGCGGCGGTCAACCCGTCGATGTCCGAGAGCCTGCAGCGGGCCGCCGAGAAGGCGGCCGAGGGGATGCTCGGCATGTCGCGCGTCACGCTCGCCGGCTAGACACGGGCCCTCAGAGCTCGATCGTCCAGCCGGGCGCGGCGATCTCGATGGGGCCCGAGTACTCCGCGGCCGCCATTGCGAGCACCCGTTCGGCGCCGTTCTCAGCCGGGACGTGGGTCAGCAGCAGGCGGTCGACGCCGGCCCGGGCTGCCTCGCGGCCGGCCTCGGTGGCGTCCATGTGGCCGCGCTCGCCGGAGTCGGTGGAGGCGTCGCTGAGCGAGGCCTCGCACACGAACAGGTTGGCGCCATGGGCGAAACGGGCGAGCCGCTCGGTCGGCGCGGTGTCGGCCGAGTAGGCGATGGTGGCGTCCGGCGCGTCGATCTTGATCGAGTAGCAGGTGGTGTAGTGGCGGGTGGGGGCGAACGAGAGCCGCAGGTCGCCGACCCGCAGGTCGGCCTGGGGATCGAATTCCCGAATGTCCCATGCCGCCTCGAACGTCTCGACCGATCCGTCCCACACGGCGGCCACCGTGTCGAGCACGTTGCGTCCGCCCGGCGGCAGGTGCAACGTTGCGTGCGGCCGGTCGCTCCACGACCCGAAGCGGTGTGCGTAGTGCAGCGGCACCAGGTCGAACCAGTGGTCGGCGTGGAAGTGGCTGATGACGATGTCGGTCAGCGGCCCAGGGTCGTGCGCGCGCAGCTCGGTGGCGATGCCCGAGCCGCAGTCGACCAGCATCCGGACGTGGTCGGTCTCGACCAGATAGCCGCTGGCGGCCTGGCCGGGATTCGGCCACGCCGGGCTTCCCCCGAGGACGGTGAACCGCAGCACGAACGCTCAGATGCCCATCGCGTGGTAGCCCGAGTCCACGTACAGGGTTGTGCCGGTGACCATCCCCGACATCGGGCTGCACAGGTACAGCGCCGCCTGGCCGACGTCGGACGTCTGGATGTTCTGGCGCAGGGGCGTGCGCTGCTCGATGATCTCCTCCATGTCCTTGAAGCCGGCGATGCCGGCGGACGCCAGCGTCCGCACCGGCCCGGCCGAGATGGCGTTCACCCGGATCTTGTTCTCGCCGAGCTCGTAGGCCAGGTAGCGCACCCCGCACTCGAGCGCCGCTTTCGCGCTGGCCATGATGTTGTAGCCCGGGAATGCCCGCTCGCTGGCCATGTAGGTCATCGTCACGATCGAGCCGCCGCCGCGCTCGGCCATGAGCGGCTCAGCCCGCCGCGCCATCGCGATCAGCGAATAGGCAGACACGTCGTGGGCGATCCGGAAGGCCTCGCGGGACGTGTTGACGAAGCGGTCGGTGAACGTCTCCTGCGGGGCGTAGGCGATCGAGTGCACCATGATGTCGATCCCGCCGGCCGCGGCCACGGCCGCGAACGCCCGGTCGATGCTGTCGTCGTCGGAGACGTCGCACTCGATCACGTCCTCCGAGCCCACCTCGGCGGCGAGCTTTCGCACCGAGCCCTCCAGGCGCTCGCCCTGGTAGGTGAACGCGAGCTCGGCGCCGGCGCCGTGCAGCGCCTGCGCGATCGCCCATGCGATCGAGCGCTTGTTCGCCACCCCGGCGACCAGCGCGCGCTTGCCGTCCAGCATCCCTGCGGTCACATCACCCTCCCGGAGTCAACGGTTTGCCAGCCTAGATGGTTCACCGGGCGTCCGCCACCAGCGCGAGCACGCCCGGGT
>DATCPV010000438.1:0-3587 GCA_036569885.1 Gaiellales bacterium
GTCGACTTCCACGTCCGCCACATCGACCGTCTCCTCGACGAGCTCGGGCCGCACTCCGGGCTGCAGCTCGATCTGCGCCGTGCGCTGTACGCCCTCGATGTGGCCCTGGCCGGATTTGCCGCGCACGACCTCGCTCCGCTCGCGCGTCTCGACCACGCGGTCGAGCGGATGCTGGCCGGCGCCGAACCGGCCCTGCTGTGCCGGATCGCGCTGCACATGCACGCAATCGCCGGCGCGGTGCGGTCGGCCGCAGCCCATGACCGTGTCCCGGTGCCGGTCGCATGAGGAACGGGTCGGCCGGCGGCCGTCGCCGCAAGATTCTGGTGGTCGAGGACGACGCGGTCATCGCAACGGCGATCAGCGCCTACCTGCGCGCCTCGGGCTACGAGGTCGACTCGGTGGACGATGGCCTCAAGGCGCTGCGGCGCATCCGCTACGCCAGCCCGGACGCGATCGTGCTCGACCTCATGCTGCCGGGCACCGACGGGTGGCAGGTGATCGAGGCGGTGCGTGCCGACGGCGTCGAGGCGGCGGTCGTGGTCGTGAGTGCGCGTGTGTCCGAGCGCGACCGCGTCCACGCCCTGCGCATTGGCGCCGACGACTACCTGTGCAAGCCGTTCGGCATGCCCGAGCTGGTGGCACGGGTCGAGTCGGCGCTGCGGCGCACGTCCGGCGGTTTCCACACCGAGAACGGCGCGATCGAGGAGCCGGGCCTCGTGATCGACTCCGAGCTGCGGCGCGTCTTCGTCGACGGCGAGGATGCGGGGTTGACGGTGCTCGAGTTCCGGCTGCTGCACGCGATGGCCCAGGAGCCCGGCCGGGCGCTCACCCGCGACCAGCTGCGCCGCCGGGTGTGGGGCATGCCGCACACGAAGCGCGACCGGTCGGTGGACGTCTGCGTGCGCAAGCTGCGCGCGAAGCTCGACCGCAGCTCGGCGACGCACACCTACATCCACACCCACCCCGGGGTCGGCTATCGCTTTGCCGCCGAGCCCAAGGTGAGTGCCGGCGGCTCTACCGGACAGCCGACAGCGGTCCACTGAGATACGATCACGGCTCGTGAGCAGCGAGCCTCAGGCGCCCGCCATGGCCGAGCCCGAATCGAGCGACGCCGCTCTCGTCGACACGCTGCTCGAAGAGCTGGGCGCCGGCCGGGTCGGATTGCTCGCCGAGTTCGTGCGCCACTACGCCCGCCGCGTCCCGGCGGTGCTCGTCTCCGAGCTCGGCCTCGAGGAGCTGGCTGCGCATGTCGGCCAGCTGTTCACGTTCATGACCGAGCGGCCGGCCGGGCAGCTCGCGGTGCGGGCATACAACCCCGATCTCGAGAAGGACGGCTGGCACGCGTCGGGGTCCGTGGTGCACGTCGCCGTCGAGGACTCGCCGTTCCTGGTCGACACCGTGACCACCGAGATGCACGTCCACGGCCTGCAGGTGCGCGCCGTCGTGCACCCGGTGATGGGCGTCGAGCGCTCCGACGACGGAACGGTCGTCGCCATCACCCCCGCTCGGGGAGCCACCCGGCGCGAGTCGGTGATGTACTTCCAGGCCGACCGCCGCCTCGAGGACGATGCCCTCGAGTCGCTTCGGGCCGACCTCGTCAATGTGCTCTCCGACCTGGCTCTGGCGGTGCGCGACTTCCTGCCGATGGTCGAGCGGGTCGAGACGATGATCGAGGTTGCGTCGACGGCCGGGCCACGCTGGTCGGCGGACGTCATCCACGAGTCGATCGAGTTCCTGCAGTGGCTGACCGACGACAGCTTCATCTATCTGGGCTATCGCGAGTACCGCATCGAGGGGACGGGAGAGGAGGCGACCGTGGCGGTGGTGCCCGGGACCGGACTCGGGGTGATGGCCGACGATCAGCGGTCGCGGTTCGCAGAGCCCGTGCACCTGGCCTCGCTCGATCAGCCGGTGCGCGACCGCTTCTTCGGCGGGCCGCTGCTGGTGGTCTCGAAGACGAACACCGAGACCGCCATCCACCGCCGCGCGCGGATGGACTGCATCGCCGTCAAGCGGATCGACGACGCGGGCAAGGTGGTCGGCGAGCTGCGCATGATCGGGCTCTTCACCAGCAAGGCGTATGCCGAGTCGGCGCACCACATTCCGCTGGTTCGGCGCAAGCTCGAGGCGATCATGCGCTGGGAGGACCTGATCTCCGGCTCCCACGACTACAAGGCGGTGGTCGAGCTCTTCGACAGCTTCCCCAAGGACGAGCTCTTCGCCGCCCCGCCGCAGGAGCTGCGGGCGACCATCATGGCGCTCGCCGCCATGCAGGAGCAGCGCAATGTGCGTCTGTTCCTGCGCTCCGATCCCGGCCGCAAGACGGTGTGGGCCATCGTCGCCCTGGCGCGTGACCGCGTGACGACGGAGCTGCGGCTACGGCTCGAGCACCTGTTCGAATACCGCTTCCACGGCACCGTCGCCGATTACGCGCTGTCGTTCTCGACCGATCCGGCCCGGTTCCATTTCACGATCCACGTCAGCGACGACGAGATGCCGAACGTCTCGATCGCCGATCTCCAGCGCGAGGTCGCGGAGGCGGCCCGCTCGTGGGACGACGCGCTCTCCGACGCCCTTGCCGAGACGGTCGGGCAGATGCGCGGGCACGAGCTCGCGCGTCGCTATGCCGCCCTCTTCCCCGAGTACTACAAGAGCGCTGCGGACACCTATCAGGCCCGCTTCGACGTCGAGCAGTTCGAGCTGATCGGCCCCGACCGGCCGTACGTGGTCGCGCTCCAGAACGAGGATGGGCCGGCCGAGCCGCTGACGCGGGTGAAGCTCTACAAGATCGGCGGCAAGGCGCCCCTCACCGAGCTCCTGCCGCTGCTCGAGCAGCTCGGCCTGACCGTGATCGAGGAGGTGCCGACGCGGCTTCAGGGCAACCCCGACGAGAGCCGCTACCTGCACGACTTCGGGGTGCTCGGCCCCGACGGCAAGCAGCTCGACCTGAGCATCTACGCCGAGCTCGTGAGCTCGACGGTCGGCGCCGTCTGGGACGGCCGGGCCGGATCGGACTGGCTCAACCGGCTGGTGGTGGTCGGGGGCCTGTCGTGGCAGCGGGTGACGGTACTGCGGGCCTACCGCGAGTACCGCCAGGTGCTGGGCGCGCCGTTCACCTCCCGCTACCAGAACGACTGCTTCGTGCGCAACGCGCCGATCGCCCGCAAGCTCGTGCAGCTGTTCGAGGCCCGGTTCGATCCCGCCCGCGCCGGCGACGACGCCGCCGAGCAGGCGATCGTCGATGCGATCAACTCCGACCTCGACGCGGTCAAGTCGCTCGACGACGACCGCATCCTGCGCGGCTATCTGGGGATGATCCTCGCGACCGTGCGCACGAACGCGTACGTGCGCGAGGGTCGCTCCGAGCACCTGTCGCTCAAGTTCCGCTGCGAAGACGTGCCCAATATGCCCCGGCCGGTGCCGCTCTGGGAGATCTTCGTGTACTCCCCGCTCATGGCGGGCGTCCACCTGCGGGGTGGCATGGTCGCTCGGGGCGGCATCCGCTGGTCGGACCGGCTCGAGGACTACCGCACCGAGATCCTCGGGCTGATGAAGGCTCAGATGGTCAAGAACGCGGTCATCGTGCC
>DATCPV010000439.1:0-2183 GCA_036569885.1 Gaiellales bacterium
GCACGAGCCCTCCCGCAAGGTCGATCCTCTCGTCTCGTGTTAACATGCTAAAATGGTAGCACGATGACGGATGCCGACACCCCCACCACCTCCGCGGCCCGTGACTGGCGCACGCCCGAGGTCGACGACGTGTGCGACGCACTGCTCGGACTGCGCTCGCGCGACGAGGTGGCCGCGTTCCTGCGCGACGTCTGCTCGCTGCACGAGCTCGAGGTGCTGTCGCACCGCTGGCACGCCGCCCGCCTGCTCGACCAGGGCGTCCCCTACGCGCAGGTGGCCCAGCGCGTGCACGGATCCACCACCACCGTCACCCGCGTAGCCCACTGGCTGCGGCACGGCGAGGGCGGCTACCGGCTGGCGCTCGACCGGCGGGCGAAGCGGCCATGACCCGCCGGTTCCGGCTGGCGCTGCCGTCGAAGGGGCGGCTGCACGAGCCCGCGCTCGACCTCGTACGCGCGGCCGGTTTCGAGCTCGAGGGCACCGGCCGGTCCCTGTTCGCGCACTGCTCGCAATGGGATGTCGAGGTGCTGTTCGCCCGGGCCGAGGACATGCCCGCGTGGGCCGTCGACGGCGCGGTCGAGGCGGCGATCGCCGGCCGTGACCAGCTGCTCGAGGCCGACGCGGAGCTCGAGGAGCTCGTCGCCCTCGGGTTCGGCCGCTGCGCATTGCAGGTGGCGGTCCCGGCCGACGCGGCGATCGAGTCGCTCGCCGACCTCGACGGCCTGCGGGTGGCGACGTCCCACCCCCGCATCACCACCCGGTTCTTCTCGGAGCGGGGCATCGGCGTCGAGACGGTCGCGGTGCGCGGATCGGTGGAGCTCGCGCCCCGGCTGGACGCCGCCGAGGCGATCGTCGATCTCGTCCAGAGCGGTGAGACGATGCGGCAGAACGGCCTGCGGCCGATCGCGACCGTGCTCGACTCGGAGGCGGTGCTCGTCGTCCGCCCCGATCTCGAGCCGGCCCAGCGGCAGGTCGCCGACGAGCTCTCCACCGTCGTTCGCAGCGTCATCGTCGCCCGCGGCCGCCGCTACCTGATGCTGAACACGCCGGACGCCGCGCTCGACAGCGTCATCGCCCTCCTGCCCGGGCTCGACTCCCCCACGGTGCTGCCGCTGGCGCGGCCGGGCTGGCACTCGGTGCATGCCGTCGTCGAGCAGCGGCTCGTGATCGAGCTGCTCGAGCCGCTGCGGGCGGCCGGCGCGCGCTCGTTGCTGGTGCTCCCGATCCACAACCTGATCCCGTGAGCGGCACCGCCACGATCCGCCCCGAGCTGGCCGGCCTGACCGCGTACCGCTGGCAGGAGACCCTGCCCGGCCAGACCCGCCTGGCACGGTTCGACATGAACGTGCCGGCGGAGGCGCCGGACTGGTATCCGCGTGAGCTCGCCCGGCTTGGCCGCGTCTCTCCCGCCGCCTATCCCGACGCCACCTACGCCGCCCTGCGCGAGGCGCTTGCGGCCTACACGGGGTTCCCGCCCGAGCAGATCATCCCCACCGCCGGCTGTGACGAGGCGCTCCTGGTCTGCGGGCTCCTGACACTCGGCCCGGGCCGGCACGCGTATGCCCGCAGCCCGTACTACGGGTACTACTCAATCGTCACCCGCCTGACCGGGGCCGACCTCGTGGCCGACCCGGAAGCCGCGGTCGACCTCACCTGGGTGTGCGCGCCGCACAACCCCACCGGGGCCGATGCCCTGCCCGAGGACGTGGCCGAGCGGGACGGTCTGGTGGTGATCGATCAGGCCTACATCGAGTTTGGAGGCACCGACCTCTCGGGGCTGGTGCGCGAGCGCCAGAACACGGTCGTCCTGCGGACGTTCTCCAAGGCCTTCGCGCTGGCCGGCGTCCGTGCTGGCTACATCCTCGCGCCCCCCGAGCTCGCGCCGCGGCTGGATGCCGTGCGACCCCCCGCCTCGATCGGCGTGCATGCCGCGGCCCTCGCCGAGATCGCCCTGCGCAACATCGACGAGATGCGCGAGCGCGTGCGCGTCACGTGCGCGGAGCGCGACCGCATCGGCGCCGAACTACGTGCGGCGGGCCGCGCCGTCTCGCCGTCATGCACCAACTTCGTGCTGGTCGACCTCGGCGAGCCCGCCGCGCCGGTGGCACGCCGGCTGCTCGAGCGCGGCATGGTCGTACGCACCTTCTCCGAGCCCTCGCTCGCCGGCCACATCCGCATCAGCC
>DATCPV010000440.1:0-2158 GCA_036569885.1 Gaiellales bacterium
GGCCATGCTCGAGCGTTCGCTGCGGGCGCGGGTGATCGGGCGCGGCGCCCGCAACTACCGCAGCTACGCCGACCTGGCCGCGGAGTACACCGAGCGCGTCTGGTCGAGCAACGGCACGCAGAACCGGGTCGTGCGCATGCCCTCCGGGCCCGCCGCGGTGATCACCCCATGGAACGCGCCGTTCATGCTCTCGACCTGGAAGACGGCGCCGGCCCTGGCGGCCGGGTGCACGGTGGTGCTGAAGCCGGCGGAGTGGTCGCCGCTCTCGTGCTCGCTGCTCGCAGACCTGGCGGCCGAGGCGGGCCTGCCGCCGGGCGTGTTCAACGTGCTGCAGGGCATCGGCGAGGAGGCCGGTGCGGCGTTGGTCGCCCATCCGGGCGTGCGCCGCGTGAGCTTCACCGGCTCGCCCGAGACCGGGCGGCTGATCGGCCGGTCGGCGGCCGCCAACCTGGTGCCGTTCACCGCCGAGCTCGGCGGCAAGGGGCCGCTGCTCGTCTTCGAGGACGCCGACGTCGAGGCCGCGGCGGCCAAGGCGGCCGGCCAGTACGACGATGCCGGGCAGGTGTGCCTGGCGGGGACGCGGCTGCTCGTGGCCGAGGCGATCCGGGACGACTTCCTGAAGCGTTTCCACCGCCACGTTGATGCCCACGTGCTGGGTGACCCGCGCTCCGACGACACCACCGTCTCGCCGCTCATCCACCGCGACCACCTCGCCCGCGTCGAGGCCTTCGTGGAGCGGGCCCGGGCAAACGGCGACACGATCGTCCGCGGCGGCCGCCAGCCCGAGATCGGGGGGCTGTGGTACGAGCCGACCCTGGTCGAGCCGCGCTCGAACGACTCCGAGATCGTCCAGCGCGAGGTCTTCGGGCCGGTGCTGACCTTCCAGACGTTCGGTTCCGAGGCCGAGGCGGTCGAGCTCGCCAACTCGACTCCCTACGGCCTCTCGGCGATCGTCTACACGGGCTCGCACGAGCGGGCCGAGCGGGTGGGGCGGGCGGTGCGGGCCGGCACGGTGTGGGTCAACACCTTCCTCGTGCGCGACCTGACCGCGCCGTTCGGCGGCATGGGCATCTCGGGCATCGGCCGCGAGGGCGGCGACTACGCGCTCGACTTCTACTCCGACCTGAAGACGCTGCAGATCGTCGAGGGCTCGACCGCATGAGCGCCGCCCCCGTCACGGTCGACTTCGAGAACGACGTGTTCGCCGCCGGGATCCCGCACGAGATGTTCCGGTGGTTGCGCCAGAACGAGCCGGTGCGCTGGTACGACTGGCCCTACGGCCGGGGCTACTGGGCGGTCACGCGCCACGACGACCTCGTGGCGGTGCACCGCGACACGACCACCTACTCGTCCGAGCTCGGCGCCACAGCCCTCGAGGACCTCGACCAGGACGCGATCGATGCGCGCAAGTCGATGCTCGACACCGATCCGCCCCGGCACACCCGCCTGCGGGCGCTGGTCAACCGTGGCTTCACCCCCCGCGCGGTGGCGGCCTACGAGAGCCTCCTGCGCGAGCTGACCACCACGATCCTTGACCGTGCGCTGCCGATGGGCGAGTTCGACTTCGTCGAGGACGTGGCGTCGGTGCTCCCGATCCAGGTGCTGTGCGAGATCCTCGGCGTGCCCCACGCCGACACCAGCAAGCTGATCGAGTGGGGCGACGCCATGATCGGCTCCACCGACCCCGACCTGTCGACGATCTCCTACGAGGATCCGGCGAGCGACGAATACCGGCTGCTCCCGTTCCGAAGCCCCGTGGCGCTCGAGGTCTACCGCTACGGCCATGGGCTCGCGGGCGAGCGCCGCACGCAGCCGGGCGACGACATCGTCACCAAGCTGGTCGAGGCCGAGATCGAGGGCAGCCGCCTCACCGAGCAGGAGTTCGACGCCATGTTCCTGCTGCTCGTCGTGGCCGGCAACGAGACCACCCGCCAGGCGATCGCCCACGGCATGCAGGCGCTCATGGACCACCCCGGCGAGCTCGAGCGGTTGCGGGCCGACCCCGCGCTGATGCCGACGGCGGTCGAGGAGATCCTGCGCTGGTCGACGCCGGTGCTGCACTTCCGCCGCACGGCGACGGTCGATACCGAGTTGCGCGGCGTGCCGATCAAGGCGGGCGACAAGGTGGTCACGTGGTATGCCTCGGCCAACTTCGACG
>DATCPV010000441.1:0-2502 GCA_036569885.1 Gaiellales bacterium
CCCGCCGCGAGGGGGTGCCGATCCTGGGCACGTGCGGCGGCTTCCAGCACATGGTGGTCGAGTTCGCGCGCAACGCTGCGGGCATCGCCGGCGCCGGCCACGCCGAGAGCGACCCCGACACCCGCCCTCATGTGATCGCGCCGCTGCAGTGCAGTCTCGAGGGCGAGGAGCGCACCGTGACGGCCGTCCCCGGAACCACCGTCGCGCGGCTCTGCGGCGAGGCGCCGTTCGTGGGCTTTCACTGGTGCAACTACGGCGTGGACCCGGCGTACCTCGAACGGCTCGTGGCGGCCGGGATGGTCGTGTCGGCGACGGCCGCGGACGCCGGCACCGAGGCGGTCGAAGTGCCCGGCCACCCGTTCTATATCGCCACGCTGTTCCAGCCGCAGGTGGGGAGCTCCGAGAGCGGAACGCTGCATCCGCTCATCGCAGCGCTCGTGCGGGCGGCGTGAACCGGCTAACACGCACCCTCGCGCGCGCGGAGAAAATTCAAAATCCGCGGCCTCCGGCCGATCTTCTGGGGCGGATGCCCGACATCACCGAAACCGACCCCGCGCGCGCTGAGGACGGGGAGATCTACGCGAAATCACGCTCCCGCCTGCGGCTGCCCCTGGGCGGCGGCGAGCGAGTGATCTCGGCCCTCACGGGCGGCACGTTCCTGGCGACGGCGATTGCCATGGCGTTGACGGGTTCGAGCCGGGATGCGCCGCGCATCGCGGTCGTGGCGGCGCTGATCCTCGCCTTCGCGGCGCTGACGAACGTCGACTTCGAGATCGGCGCGGGGTCGGCCATCCCCACGCAGCTCGTGTTCGTGCCGATGCTGTTCCTCATCCCGCTGGGCTGGGTCCCTCTGGCGGTAGCCGCCGGCTACCTCGTGTCGCTGAGCGTCGACGTCGTCCGCGGCGTGCGCCATCGCGAGCGCGTGCTCCCGCTCCTGGGCTCATGCTGGTACGTCATCCCTCCCGTCGTCGTGCTCCTGGTATGGGGTGACGGGGCCCCGAGGTGGGACCATTGGCCGGTCTACATCGGAGCCCTGGGAGCGCAGTTCGGCGCCGACCTGGCCAGCACGCTGGTTCGCGAGCGGCGCGCGCTCGACCTCTCGCTGCGACGCCTGATCCCGTTTGCGGCCTATGCGCACACGGTCGACCTGGCGCTCTCGCCCCTGGGGCTCCTGGCCGCGTTCGCCTCGATGCGGATGCCCTATGCGTTCGTGCTCGTTCTCCCGCTGGGTGGCGTGCTCGAGATGTTTGCCCACGATCGTAAGCGGCGGTTCCAGCAGGAGGACGAGATGCGCGCCGCATATCTGGGCACGGCGCTCCTGCTGGGAGACATCATCGACGCCGACGACGAGTACACCGGCAGCCACAGCCGCGGCGTCGTCGAGTTGGTCTCGGCCGTTGCGGGGTCGCTGGGGCTGGCCCCGGAGGAACGCACTCAGGCCGAGTTCGCCGCACTCCTGCACGACATCGGCAAGATCCGCATCCCCAAGACCATCATCCAGAAGCCCGGGCCGCTCGACCCGGACGAGCGGCGGCTGATCGAGACGCACCCCGAAGAGGGCGAGCGCATCCTCAAGCAGGTGGGCGGCTCGCTGGCGAAGGTCGGCGCCATCGTCCGCGCGTGCCACGAGTGGTACGACGGCACCGGCTACCCCGACCGCAAGGCGGGCGAGCAGATCCCGCTGATCGCCCGGATCATCTGCTGTTGCGATGCCTTCAGCGCAATGACGACCGAGCGCCCGTACCGGTCCGCCCGGTCGGTGCCCGCCGCCGTCGCCGAGCTGCGTGCATGCGCGGGCACGCAGTTCGATCCGCGGGTCGTCGACGCGGTGGTCGCCCTCATCGAGATCACCGGCGAGGCCGACGTCGAGCTCCGCAAGGCCGCCTAGAGCACTCGATCAAGCCTCGTCCCGCCTGCCCCAGAGCGAGCTCGAGGCAACGTAGAACGCCGCGATGACGGCATAGATCACCAGGCTGGCATCGGCATCGACGAGCGCCATGAGCGTGCCGGTCAGGTACAGGAACGGCCCTGGCAGGTAGCTGCGGGTGATCCCCGAGACCTCGCGCGGATCCGCCCCGGCGACCAGCAGCCGCCCGCCGCGGATGGAGTAGTGCCAGAGCGCGTTGAAGAGCAGCGCCATCGTCACCATCGTCCCGCCGTAGGCAAGCGCGGCGGTCGTCGCGTTGGGTGTCCGCGCGTAGTGGGAGACGAGGGCCGTCGGGTAGGGCAGGACGGCGACCGTCATCAGGAACAGCACGTTCAGGAACAGGAGCCCGCGATCTGTGTGGCTGAGGTGGCGCATCAGGTTGTGGTGGTTGACCCAGATGATGCCGATCGTGACGAAACTGACTACGTAGCTGACGTCGGCCGGCCACTGGTGGCCGAGGGCGTCGGCGAGCGAGCCCGACCCGACCTCGGGCACGTGCAGATCGAGCACGAGCAGGGTGATCGCGATCGCGAACACCCCGTCCGAAAAGGCCTCAAGGCGTGCCTTTTCCACGC
>DATCPV010000442.1:0-2178 GCA_036569885.1 Gaiellales bacterium
GACCACGGCGTGCGCGCGCGGACGGCGCTTGCAAGCGGGTAGGGCGGGTGCGGCTACGGCCAATTGGCACCAGGAGCGAGCGCCAATTGACGCGGACCGCCCGGATCGAACGTCGCGCGTACGGCCAATTGACATTCAGAGCCGGCGCCAATTGGCCCGGACGGCCCGATCCGCACCACGCCCGACCCACTACCGACCGCCTAACATCTCGATCATGGCAACCCTCTCCGACCGCCGCCGCACCATCGGCCGCGTGCGCGAGATCGCCCAGATCGCGACCAAGCACGGGTTCGGGTTCGTGTTCGAGCGTCACGCGCTGCGGCGCTCGACGGTGATCGAGGCGCAAAACCTGCCCGCGCTCGGCCGCCACCTGCGCGAGATGCTCGACGAGCTCGGGCCGACGTTCGTCAAGTTCGGGCAGCTGCTCTCGACCCGGCCCGACATCGTCCCGCCGGAGATCCTGGCCGAGCTGCGCCTGCTCCAGGACTCGGTATCGCCGGTGCCATACCGCGAGATCGAGCGGGTCATCGAGACCGAGCTCAAGGCGCCCATCGACCGCCTGTTCGTCGCCTTCGACCCGGTACCGGTCGCGGCGGCGTCGATCGGGCAGGTGCACTTCGCCGAGCTCGCGAACGGGCGCTTGGTGGCCGTCAAGGTGCAGCGGCCCACCGCCCCCCGCCAGATCGAGTCCGACCTCACGCTGCTCTACCAGGTGGCGCGGACCGTGCGGCGGCGGGTCGACCGGCTCTCGTTCATCGACCCGGTGGCGGTGGTCGACGAGTTCGCGCGCTCGATCCGGCGCGAGCTCGACTACCGCATCGAGGCCCGCAACGCCGAGATCTTCCGGCGCAACTTCGCCGAGGAGCCGCGGATCGCGATCCCGCGCGTGTACGGCACGTACTCCGGCGAGCGGGTGCTGACGCTCGAGCGCCTCGTGGGCGTACAGCTCGGCGACCTCGACCGCGAGGCGACGCCGATGGACGAGCGCCGCCGGCTCGCGATCCTGATCGCCGAGGCGTGGCTCGAGATGATCTTCCGCCACGGGGTGTTCCACGGCGACCCCCACCCGGCCAACATCATGGTGCTCGAGGACGGCCGCCTGGGCCTGGTCGACTTCGGCATGACCGGGTCGCTGAGCGAGGCCGACATGCGCCGGTTGACGCGCCTGCTTCTGGATGCGGTGCACGAGAACGTCGATGCGCTGCCGCGCCGCCTGTACGACCTCGGCGTCCGCTTCAACCGCGAGCAGGAGGAGGAGCTGCGAATCGAGCTGCGCGAGGTGTACTACCGCTACTACGGCGCGTCGATGGGCCAGATCGACCCGCTGCAGGTGATCCGCGAGGCGTTCGTGCTCGTGTCGCGCATGCACCTGCGCCTCCCGACCCGGTTCGCGCTGCTCGACAAGGCTCTGGCGACGCTCGGCAGCGTCGGCACCGAGCTCTACCCCGACTTCAACGTGTTCGAGGTGGCCGAGCCGTACGCCGCCGAGCTGGTCGCGCGGCGCTACTCGCCCAAGCACCTGCTCGAGCGCTCGCGGGAGGAGCTCGAAAGCTACGGCGGCCTGCTGATGGAGCTGCCATACCAGGTGCACGACACGCTCGAGCAGCTGCGCGACGGGGAGGTCGAGGTCGGCTTCCGCCACCAGGGGCTGGATGATCTCGTGCGTCAGTTCGATGTCGTGGCGAACCGGCTCGTGATCGCCATCGTGATGGCGGCAACCGTGATCGGGTCATCGCTGATCGGGATCTCCGCGAAGGGTGGGACGCACGTCTTCGGCATCCAGATCTTCGCCCTCCTGGGGTTCCTGTCCGCATTCGGGCTGGGTGTGGTGCTGGTGCTCTCGATCGTGCGCAGCGGCCGCCTCTAGCCAGAACTGGGCGACGCGGCGGTTGAACGGCTCGCCCAGGAGCTGAGGCTGGTGCGCGGCCCCGGGGAACACCGCCAGCTGTGCGCCGAGCCGGGCCACCAGCACGTCGCAGACCGTGATGAACGCGCGTCCGCCCAGATCCCGCGCGGATGCGGGCACGGCGTCCCAGCCGCCGCGGACGACCAGCACCGGGAACGGCGCCCGGGCGAGCTCATCGATCGGAATGCGTGCCTCGGCCGGCGGGCGCTCGTCCATCGACCGCCGCACCGACCGGCGGGCGACGTCGTTCAGTGTCGGCCGGGGGCCTAACT
>DATCPV010000443.1:0-10178 GCA_036569885.1 Gaiellales bacterium
GTTCGTGGCTGTGGGCCGCCCGCCGGCCGGGATCCCCAGCGGCGAGCCCCACCACGACCACGGCCGTGAGCACACCGACCACCGCGAAGGCGGCTCCCCGGCCCACCTGGTCGGCCAGGACGCCGGCGAACACCGGCCCGACCATCGAGCCGATTCCGGCGACCGTGATCACGGCCGCCAGTGCACGTTCGCGCGCCTCGGGCGCGGCGGAGTCGCCCAGCCACGAGAGGCCCGCCGACCAGATCGTGCCCGACCCGACGCCGAAGAGCGCCCGCGCGGCGAGCAGGGCGGGGTATCCCGGCGCCGCCGCCACGCCGGCCATCGACACCCCCACGATCGCGCCGGCGGCGAGCGTGACCCGGCGCGCCCCGAACCGATCGCTCAGCCGCCCGGCCGGGACGGAGGCGACCACGATCGCGAGGCTCGCCGCCGAGAGCAGCGCCCCCGCCTGCACCGACGAGAGGTGGTAGGCGTGGGTGTAGGACGGCAGGAGCGGCACCAGCGCGAGCAGGGCCACCTCGTCCAGGAAGACCAGCGCATAGAACAGAAGGTAGGGCCGCCGCATCGACGGCGAACACTAACCAGCGCTCCAACCGGGGACAGTCCCCGGTCGAAAGCTGTCACTTAAGTGCAACGGGGATCGGTGGGGGACTGTCCCCGGTTGGAACCCGACGCTGAGCTCTACGCGCAGAAGCTGCGGGCCAGGCGCTCGTACGTCGCGGCGCACTGGTCGATCGAGGCCAGGTCGACCCACTCGTCGGCGGTGTGCAGGCCGTCGCCCACGGGGCCGAACACCACGCAGGGGATGCCCGCCTCGACCAGGATGCCGGAGTCCATCCAGCCGTAGTCGCTGCGCACCACCGGTGCGTGGCCGAGCACCGCGGCGGCCGCCTCTACCGTCGCGCGCACCACCGGCTCGTCGCGATCCAGGAGCACCGGCTCGCGGGCGACGACCGTGCGGTACTCGCCCTCGAAGCGGGCATCCACCGACCGCGCCCGCTCGAGCAGCCGCTCCATCTCGGCCGCCGAGTCGGCCAGCGACTCGCCCGGCATCAGGCAGCGCTCGACGCCGATCACGCACTCGGCCGGATAGCTGGGATAATCCTGGCCTCCGCGGATCGTCGATGCGTGGACGCTCGGCCGGCCCCACTCGGCCGTCTCACGCAGCGCCAGGTCGCGGTCGAGATCGGCGATGCCGTGCAAGAGCGGACCGGCCAGCGCGATCGCGTCGCGGCCGCGCTCGGGCCGGCCGCCGGCGGCCTCGATCCCGCGGCTGCGGACGTCGTACCAGGCAAACCCGCCGTGGGCGAAGACGATGTCGAGGTCGGTCTGCTCGGGCAGCACGGCGGCGTCGGCCCGGTGCCGGCCCACAAGCGCGATGGCGCCCAAACTGGCCCACTCCTCGTCGATCACGCCCGCCACGAGCACGTCGCCCGCCGGGGGATCAGCGGCCAGCCGCTCGACGGCGAGCAGCGCGGCGGCGATGCCGGCCTTCATGTCACAGGTGCCGCGGCCGTGCATGCGCCCGTCGCGGACGCTGGGCGCGAACGCCTCGGGAGCGGCCCCGACGACATCGGTGTGGCCGCACAGCATCAGCGAGCGTCCGCCGCCGCGGCCCGGCAGGCGGCCAACCACGTTCGGGCGGCCGGGAGCGGCGTCCCACAGGTCGACCTCGAGCCCCGTCGCCGCCATCCTCGCGGCCATGATCGCGGCCACCGCCGCCTCCCCCGCGCCGCCCGGCTCGAGGTCGGGGTTGGTCGAGTCGGCGGCGACCAGCTCTGCCAGCAGTGCGGTCGCGCTCATGCCGGCGCTCCGCAGGATCCGCGTACGATCAGGCGCGCCTCGAGCCGGATCCGCTGCGGCCGGCCGCGCTCGCCGTTCAGCCGCCGCAGCAGGCGCAGCCCGGCGGTTCGCCCCAGCTCCGCGACCGGCTGGCTGACGACGGTCACCTGAGGTTGCACGAGCGTCGTCCAGTCGAGGTCGTCGAACCCGACCAGCGCGATGTCGGTGGGGATGCGGAGGCCGAGCGCGCGCGCGGCCCGCAGCGTGCCGACGGTCATGAAGTTGTTGGCGGTGAACACCGCGGTGGGTCGGTCGGCGCGGTCGAGCAGACGCACCGCCGCCGCTTCGCCGTCGGCCTGGGTGGGGCCGCCGATCGAGATCAGCCCGGGGTCGACCGCGATGCCCGCTCCGCGGAGCGCCCGCCGGTAGCCGTCGATGCGCTCGGCCGACGAGGTGATCTCGGGCGAGTCCGAGACGACGCCGACGCGGCGGTGGCCGAGGCCGATCAGGTGGCCGACCGCGGCCTGCGCCCCGGCGACATTTCGCACCAGCACGCTATCGGCGTCAACCCCGGCGACCAGGCGGTCGAGCAGGACGAGCGGGATGCCGGCTGCGACAAGATCCATGAGATGGCCGGGCGAGGCTCCGGGCGCCGGCACGACCACCATTCCGTCCACCTGCCGCGCGCGGAGGACGTCCACCGCCCGGCGCTCGCGGTCGGCGTCCTCGTCGGCGTTGGCGAGCAGGACGGTGTAGCCGTGCGCGTCCATCACGTCGCTCAGGCCGCGGGCGGCGGCGGCGAAGAACGGGTTCTCGATGTCGCCGACGACGAGGCCGACGGTCGTCGTCGCCCGCGAGACGAGCGCCCGGGCGACCGCGTTCGGGCGGTATCCCAGCACACGGGCGCTCTCGATGACCCTGCGCCGAGCCGCCGGACTCGAGTGCCCGTATCCGCCCAGTGCGCGGGCTGCCGTGGCAGGGGATACCCCCGCCGCCTGGGCGACATCTCGAATTGTGACCGACATGGCCGGGCATGATAGCGTTCTCAGTCATGCCCGATCTCGAGCAACGGGTGGAGGTTGCGCTCGGCTCCGAGCTGTTCAGCGCGCCCCATCTCGAGGCCGACCTGGCCCGGTTCATGGGCGATGGCGCCGCCCAGATGCGCGAGCTCGCAGCCCGCTGCCGCAACGCGGGAACCCGCCATGTGTACTTCGTCGGCAGCGGCGGCTCGTGGGCGAGCATGTGGTCGGGCAAGCTCCTGTGCGACCGGTTCGTGCCCGCGTCCTCGGATGTCTCGCTGTCATACGACCTGATCTGGCGCGCCCCGCGCCGGCTCGGCCCCGACGCCGTCGTCTTCGTCGCCTCCTACTCGGGCCAGACCGAGGACACCCTGGCCGCACTGCGGTTTGCCCGCGAGCGCGGCGCGCGCACCGTGGCGCTCGTCGGCAAACCCGGCACGCCGATCGGCGCCGAGGCCGACGAGACGCTCATGTACGGCTCGCCGGGGCTCTACAGCCTGCCGCTCGCCGCCGTCACGACGTTCGCGTGCGAGTGGGGCAGGCTCGAGGGCGATGCCGCGGCCGCCGAGGTGCTGGACGCGCTCTCGGGCGTTCCCGCTCAGGTGGGCGAGGCGTTTGCGAGCACCCGCGCCCGCGGACGTGAGCTGGCCCTCGAGCTGGCCGGGTCGCAGCTCGTCTACTGCCTCGCGGCGGGCCCGCTCTACGGGCTGGCGTACAAATTCGGCCTGACCGTGTTCATGGAGAACATGCGCATCGCGAGCTCGGTGATCGACAGCACCGAGTTTCGCCACGGACCGGCCGAGATGCTCGACCGGCAATCGCCCGACATGATCTTCCTGCTCGGCCGCGACGCCTCCCGCGAGATCGGCGAGCGCTCGGCCCGTGTGGCGAGGGAGCACGGCGCCCGGGTGCGAGTGTTCGACGCCGCCGACCATCCCGGCGTGCACCCGCTGCTCGAGCCGTTCGTGCTCAAGGTCGCCTTGCAGTGGTTCATCGTCTACTCAACCCTCATGCGCGGCATCGACGACCTCGACGACCGCGCCCTGATGGGGCACCGGGTGCTCTCGCAGGCGGGCTGGCCGTGAAGCCGGTGGCCACGATGGGCGACAACTGCCTCGACCGGTACCTGCCGCCGCTCGAGCGCCAGTTCGTGGGCGGAAACGCACTCAACGTCGCGGTGGGTCTGCGCGATCTCGGCCACGACGTCGCCTATGCCGGAGCGGTCGGCACCGACGAGGCCGGGCGGGCGGTGCTCGCCGCCGCCAGGGCGCGCGGCATCGACACCGCCCACGTCCAGACTGGCGACGGGCCGACCGGTATCACGACGATCCGCCTGACCGACGACGGAGACCGCGTCTTCGAGAGCGAGGTGCTCGGCACGAGCGCAATCTTCCGCCCGACCGGGACGGCGTTGGCCGACCTCGGCCGCCGCGCCTGGGTGCACGGGGCCGGCCTGTGGGGCGGCGTCGACGGGTTCACCAGCCTGCGCAGCGCCGGCCCGCGACTCTCCTACGACTTCTCGCACCTCTCCACGCCCGAGCGGATGGCCGAGCTGTGCCCCCATCTCGAGGTGGCCTTCCTCTCGGCCCCGGGTGCCGATGCCGATGCCGCCGCCGAGTTGGCCCACCGCGCGGTCGCGGCCGGGGCCGCCACGGCGGTGGTCACCCGCGGCCGCGACGGCAGCCTCGCCGTTTCCGGCAGCGTCCACCGCCAGCTACCCATCCCGGTCACAGTCGTCGACACCCTCGGAGCGGGCGACGCCTACATCGCGGCCTGCATCTCGGCCCTGGTCGAGGGCGCTGCGCTCGAGACGGCCATGCGGCAAGGCGCCCATGCCGCCGCCCGTACCTGCACCCACTACGGTGCTTGGCAAGACCTGCCCGCATTGGAGGCCAGCGCATGAGCGATACGCATGTCCAACGCCCGACGGCCCGGTCGGGAGAGCTGTTCCAGGGGGCCGGCGCGAGCCTCGCCGGCGGAGTGGGATCGGGGACGCGCTCGCCGCGCTCGGGGTGGCTCCCGCTGCCCGTGTTCGTTCGCAGCGGAGAGGGCGCCCACCTGACCGACGAGGACGGCAACCACTACATCGACTACGTGATGGGCCAGGGCCCGCTGATCCTGGGCCACCGCCACCCGGCCGTGATCGATGCGATCACCGAGACCCTGCGCGAGCGCGGATCGCTCTTCTCGCTCGCCCACGACCTCGAGGGCGAGGCGGCCGCCGCGGTCTCGGCGCGGATGCCGTCGATGGAGCTCCTGCGGTTCGGCAACTCCGGCACCGAGTGCGTGCAGTACGCGCTGCGCTTCGCCCGCGCCTTCACGGGCCGCGAGAAGATCGTCCGTTTCGAGGGCCACTACCACGGCTGGTCGGATGCGATCCACTGGTCGGGCCACCCCGGGCCGGGTGAGTGGGGGTCGGCCGCCGCACCGACGCCTGCGCCGGGTTCCAGCGGCATGCCCGCGGCGGTCGCAGGGACGCTGATCGTGGCCGGCTGGAACGACACGGCGGCGCTCGAGCGCATCTTCACCGAGCACGGCAACGAGATCGCCGCCGTCATCACCGAACCGATCCTGGGCAACTGCGGCGGGATCATGGCCGCCCCCGGCTACCTGCAGCGGATGCGTGAGCTGACCGCCGCCCACGGCGCGGTGCTGATCTTCGACGAGGTGCTGACCGGCTTCCGGGTCGCGCCCGGTGGCGCCCAGCAGCTGCTGGACATCCGCCCCGACCTCACGGTGCTCGCCAAGGCGCTCGGCGCCGGCGTGCCCGTCGCCGCCGTCGGCGGCAGGCGGGAGATCGTCGAGATGGTGACCGACGGGCGCACGATGCACGGCGGGACGTACAACTCGAGCCCGCTCGTGTGCGCGGCAGTGATCGCGGCCGCCCGGGCGACCGGCGCGGAGGGGTTCTACGACGAGCTCGACAGCCGCGGGCGGCGGCTCGCAGACGGGCTCGTCCAGGCCGCCACGGATGCCGGCCTCCCGGCGTGCTGGAGCGGCACCGGAGCGCTCTTCCAGCTCTGGTTCTCCCCCGATCCGCCGCGCGACTACCGCCGTGCGCACGCGGTGATCGCGCACAGCCCGTTCGCGACACTCCACTCCGAGCTGCGCGAACGCGGCATCCTGGTCCAGCCCCCACAGGAGGGGTTGTGGCTCATGTCGGGCGCCCATTCCGAGGCCGACGTCGACCGGACGCTGGAGGCGGTGGCCGAGGCGATGCCGGCGGTTGCAGCGGCGGCCGAGCGGGGCGACGTCGGCCCCAGAGGAGGAGTGCGATGAGGCGATCTGCGCTGGCCCTCTCCGCCCTGGCGGCGGTCGCGCTCGCGGCCGGCTGCGGCGGCAGCGGAGGTGCGTCCGGGGGCGGCGGCGGCTCGGGTTCCGGCACGCCCGTGAAGGGCGGCACGCTGCGCGCGGGCATCCCCGACAACCCCGACTACCTCGATCCCGGCCTCTCCTACACGAACGAGGGCTGGGAGATCCTCGAGGC
The DNA here is from genome assembly GCA_036569885.1 of Gaiellales bacterium. Taxonomy (GTDB): domain Bacteria; phylum Actinomycetota; class Thermoleophilia; order Gaiellales; family JAICJC01; genus JAICJC01. Next base: position 6,289 of record DATCPV010000443.1, read on the forward strand.
GACCAACAACGGCCTCGTCACCTTCAAGAAGGCGGCCGGCGGCGCCGGCGCCCAGATCGTGCCCGACATCGCCTCGGCCATGCCGACGGTGACGGGCGGTGGGCTCACCTACACGTTCCACGTGCGCCCGAACGTCATGTTCTCACCGCCGGTCAGCCGGCCCGTGAAGCCGTCCGATTTCAAGTTCTCGATCGAGCGCCTGTTCCGGATCGACTCCGGCGGACTGGCCTTCTTCACCGGCATCAAGGGCGCCGACGCCTATGCCAAGACACGCAAGGGCGGCATCTCGGGCATCGTCGCCGACGACGCCAAGGGCACCATCACCTTCCACCTGACCCAGCCGGACGGCACGTTCCTCGACTACATGGCGACGCCGTTTGCCTTCGTGCTGCCCACCGGGACGCCGTCGAAGGACATCTCGACGCTGCCGGAATGGCGCATCGCCACAGGCCCCTACCGGGTGTCGACGTACACGCCCAAGCAGCAGCTCATCATGACCCGCAACCCGAACTTCCACCAGTGGACGGCCGACTCTCCCGCCGGCCACCTGAACGAGATCGATGTGCAGATCGGGGTCACGCCCGAGCAGTCGGTGAACGAGATCGCCGACGGCACGCTCGACTGGTACTTCGAGTCGGTGCCGCCCGACCGGCTCACCGAGCTGAAGGCCCGCTACCCCAAGCAGGTGCACCTGTTCACCCGCAACAACACCACCTACTTCGTCATGAACGAGCGCAAGTACCCGTTCACAAAACTGGCGGTGCGCCAGGCCGTCAACTATGCGATCTCCCGCCCGGCGCTGGTGAAGATCTTCGGCGGCCAGGGCACGCCCACCGAGAACATCGTGCCCCCGGGCTTCGGCTCGGCCTTCAAGGCCCACCATCTCTACCCCCACGACGTCGCCAAGGCCCGAGAGCTGATCAAGCAGGCCGGGGTCGAGGGCGCGAGCGTCACGGTGTGGGGCCACAACACCGATCCCACCCCCAAGGCCGTGCAGTACATGGCCGGGGTGCTGAACTCGATTGGCCTGCACGCGACCGTGAAGACCGAGGACGAGTCGGTGTACTGGCCCACGATCGCCACCGAGAAGGGCGATCCCCAGATCGCGTTCAACGACTGGAACGAGGACTACCCCGAGTCGCAGGACTGGTTCGACGTGCTCCTGAACGGCCAGCACATCGTGAACGTCGGCAACAACGACGTCTCGAACTCGGACATCCCGGCCTACAACGAGATGATCGACAAGGCCAAGCGAATGCCGCTCGGGGCGGCCCGGAACGCCGTCTGGGCGAAGATCGACTACCTGTACATGAAGAACGACGCCGGCTGGGCGCCGTTCATGAACCGCGAGTGGCCGAAGTTCGTGTCGCCGAAGCTGCACGGCCTGGTGTTCAACGGCACCTACTTCGAGCTGTTCCCGTCGATGTGGCTCTCTCCGTGACGGTGCGTCCCGGACCATGACGGTGGAGGCCGCTGCGGCGCCGAGCGGGCGGGGAGGCGTCTCGCTGGCGTGGCGGCGGCTGCGCAGAAACCCGGCGGCGGTCGTCTCGGCGGCGGTGCTCGTGATCGTCGTGCTGGCGTGTTTCCCCGGCGCGCCCGTGTGGGCCGATCTCGCCTGCCATCACGGCCCCAACGACCAGAACCTCGAGGGCTTCATCCACCAGGGCGGGCACCGCGTTCCGGTGGTGCGCTATGACGGCACGCCGATCGGCCCCGGCTGGCGGGCCTGCTACCTGCTCGGTGCCGACTCGAACGGCCGCGACCTGGCCGTTCGCATCCTCTACGGCGGCCGCATCTCGCTCGAGGTGGGCGGGGCGTCGGCGCTCCTGTGCGTCGCGCTTGCGCTGGTGCTGGGCCTCGTCGCCGGCTACACGGGCGGGATCGTCGACTCGGTCATCTCGCGCTTCCTCGACCTGATCTGGTCGTTCCCGGTCTACCTGCTCGCGGTGGCGCTGGCAACGACGCTGGCGGTGGGCGGCCTCGCGGTCGGGCCGCTGCACGTCTCGTCGAGCTCGCTGGCCATCCCGATCGTCGTGATCGCGGTGGTGTTCGTGCCCTACGTGGCCCGTCCGATCCGCGGCCAGGTGCTGTCGCTGCGGCAGATGGAGTTCGTCGAGGCTGCCGTGGCGACCGGCGCCGGGCCGATCCGGATCATGGTCTCCGAGCTCCTGCCCAACGTGGCCTCGATCACGCTGGTCATGCTGACCCTGATCGTCGCCAACAACATCCTCACCGAGGCCGCGCTGTCGTTCCTCGGCGTCGGCGTGCCCGTGTTGACCCCCTCGTGGGGCAACATCATCGAGCAGGGCTACTCGTCGATTGTGACCGCACCCGCGCTGACCGTGGCGCCGGGAGTGGCGATCATGCTGACCGTCGTGTCGCTGAACGTGCTCGGCGACGCGCTGCGCGACGCCCTTGACCCGCACGCCCGAATCAGGATCAGCTGATGGGCGCGTTCATCCTCCGGCGCCTGCTGGGACTGGTTTTGGTGCTGTTCGCGATCTCGTTGATGGTGTTCGTGATCTTCAACGTCATCCCCGGCGGCGACCCGGCGCTGCGCCTCGCCGGCCGTCACCCCACCCAGGACAACATCCGCCAGATCCGCAAGGACTGGGGCTTCGACAAGCCGCTCTACGTGCAGTACGGCGACATGATGGAGCGCCTCTTCATCAAGCGCGACCTGATCTCCTACCAGGATCAGACCCCGGTGATGCCGACCATCGAGCGCGGCATCCCGCGGACGCTGTCGCTGGCCGTCGGGGCGGCGCTGATCTGGCTCGTGACCGGGATCGCGATCGGGGTGGCCTCGGGGGTCCACCAGGGCCGCTGGCTCGACCGCATCCTGACGGTGCTGGCACTGGCCGGGGTGTCGATCCCGATCTTCTGGCTGGGCGCCGTGCTGCTCTATCTGCTCACGTTTCGCTACCACTCCTGGGCGATCTTCTCGTGGGTCCCGCCCGGCGGCTACGTCGACTTCACCACGAGCCCGCTGCAATGGGCCGAGCACCTGCTCCTGCCGTGGATCGTGCTCGCGGTGGTCTCGATCGGGTTCTATGCGCGGGTGGTGCGAGCATCGCTGCTCGAGGTGCGCAGCCAGGACTACGTGCGCACCGCCCGGGCGAAGGGGCTGCGCGACCGGCGGGTGCTGATCCAGCACACGCTGCGCAACTGCCTGATCCCCGTGGTGACCCTGTTCGGGCTCGACTTCGGCGCCGCGGTCGGCGGCACCGTGATCCTGATCGAGCCGATCTTCGGCATCGAGGGGGTGGGACAGTACGCGCAGGAGTCGGTGGCCCACCTCGACCTGCCGCCGCTGATGGCGCTGACCCTGTACGGCGCCTTCTTCGTCGTCGTCGTCAACACGTTCGTCGACCTGGCCTACGCCTGGCTCGACCCGCGGACACGCATCCAGTAGGAGGAGGAGTGGAGATGATGAAACGAGTACTCGCACTGGTGACGGTGACGGCTACGCTGGCGGGCTGCGGATCGAGCTCGAGCACGACTTCGGGACCTGTGGGAGCCGTGCAGAACGGCGGCACGCTGCGGGCGGGCATCCCCGATGACCCCGACCACCTCGACACCGGCATCTCCTACGCCGTCGAGGGCTGGGAGCTGCTCGAGGCGACGAACAACGGCCTGCTGACGTTCAAGAAGGCCTCCGGCGGGGCGGGCTCGGAGGTCGTGCCCGACATGGCGACGGCGATGCCGGCCGTCACCGACGGCGGCCGCACCTACACATTCCACGTCCACTCCGGCGTCCACTACTCACCGCCCGAGAACCGGGCCGTGCGCCCATCCGACTTCGCCTACGCGATCGAGCGCCTGTTCCACGTCGGCTCCCCGGGCGTCGGCTTCTACACCATCATCCAGGGCGCCGACGCCTACGCGGC
>DATCPV010000444.1:0-1753 GCA_036569885.1 Gaiellales bacterium
CGGGTACAGGTCCTCCTCGCCGCGCTGGAACCGCAGGATGAACGCCTGGTGGTTCACGCCGGCGCCGAGGAATGTCACCTCGTCGAGCGGCACGCCCACCAGCTCGGCGAGCTCGGCCGTCGTGTTCTGCACCGAGTGGCAGAGGCCGACGATGCGCTGCTGGGGCGTCCCCGCATAGGTCACCCAGCACAGCATGGCCATCGGGTTCGTGTAGTTCAGGAGCCACGCGTGCGGGCACAGCTCGGCCATCTCGTTGCCGAGCGCCAGCATGACCGGGACCGTGCGCAGCGTGCGGAAGATCCCGCCGATCCCCAGGGTGTCGCCGATCGTCTGGCGCAGGCCGTGGGCCGCCGGGATCTCGAAGTCGAGCAGGGTCGCCGCGTGGCCGCCCACCTGGATCATGTTGATCACATGGTCGGCGCCGTCCAGAGCACGGCGGCGGTCGAGATGCACCTCGATGCGCGGCTCGGCGCCCAGCGCCCCGGCGGCGTAGCGGGCCATCGCCTCGGCGACCGCGAGCCGGTCGGGATCGATGTCGTGAAGCGCGATCTCGCAGTCGCGCAGCTCGGGGAACGAGAGGATGTCTCCCAGCAGGTTCTTGGTGAACTCGACGCTCCCCGCACCCATGAAGACGATTCGTGGCATGATTGAGAGTGTTCCACATCCGGTCGAATCGAGCAAGAATGTTCACGACCTCGGAGAAACGCGCCGTACAGCAGCTGTCCACCCCAAACGGGGCGCTTGCGGTCGTGGCCGCCGATCAGCGGGTCAGCCTGCGGGGGATGTTCGAGCGCACCGGGATGTCGTCGGACATCGGGGCGCTGCGTGAGTTCAAGCGAGCGCTCGTCACGGCCCTCGCGCCGTCGGCGAGCGCCATGCTGCTCGACCCCGAGATCGCGCTTCCCGACGTGGTGGACGCGGGGCTCGTGCCGGCCGACGTCGGCCTGTTGGTGTCGGTCGAGGTGAGCGGCGCGCGGTGGGACGGCGGCCTCGCGCCGGCCGAGCTCCTGCCAGGGTTCGGAGCGGCGGGTGTGCGGCGGATGGGCGGTACGGCGGCCAAGCTGCTCGTGCGCGTGCGCGCCGACCGTGAGGACGCCTCGGGCCACAACGCGACGATCGTCCGCGAGGTTGTCCGCGACTGCGCCGGCCACGACCTGCTCGCCGTGGTCGAGGGGCTGGTATTCCCGCTCCCCGATGAGCCCAACGAGCGCTTCCGGCGACTGCGCCCCGACCTGATCCGCGACGGCGCGGCGTTGCTCGAGGAGTGCGGGGCGAAGTACCTCAAGCTCGAGTACCCGGGCAGCGAGGCCGCGTGCCGGGCCATCTCGGAGGCGATCGGCGTGCCCTGGGCGCTGCTCTCGGCGGGGGTTGACCACCCCACCTTCGTCGAGCAGCTGCGGGCGGCACGGGCCGGCGGTGCATCCGGCTTCATCGCCGGCCGCTCGATCTGGAAGGAGGCCGTCGGGCTGTCTGCCCCCGACCGTGACGCGTTCCTCGCCGGCGAGGGCCGGCGGCGACTCGAGGAGCTGCTCGGACTGCTCTGAACGGGGGATCTCATGCGCTTACAACGACACACCGTCCGCCTGCCGGCGACCGCGCTCGTCCTGGTCGCGGCATCTCTGCTCTCCGGGGCCGCGAGCTCCAGCACCGCCGCGGCGCACAAGGCGGCGCCGCGCATCCCGCCGCCCGTCGTGGTGGGCTCCCCGCGCATCGATGGCCGGATGCAGGACGGCGGCACCGTGATCGCCCGGGG
>DATCPV010000445.1:0-2496 GCA_036569885.1 Gaiellales bacterium
CGATCCGGCTCCTGCGGATGCCGAAACGGGTGCTGAGCCCCGAGGCGCACGCGATGCAGGCGGCACTGCACGCCGCGGCCGCCACGCTCCCGGATCTCCGCCGTGGGCTGACGGCCGAAAGCGCCGCCCGGGCGGCACCGCACCTGCTCGAGCTCACCCAGGCGGCGGCGATCGCGCTGGCCGACGAGGGCCACGTGCTCGCCTTTGTCGGCGAGGGCCACCGGTTCCACGCGGCCGGAGACGACATCGCGACGCTCCCCGCCGGAGGCCAGTCCGACCGTGTGCACGTCGACCCCCGCCTCGACTGCGGGCAGCCGGGGTGCCCGCTGCGCGGCGCCGTCGTCGTTCCGCTGACGCTGCAGGGAAGGCGCGTCGGGAGTCTGTGTGCGTTCTATACGAGCCCCGGCCGGATCCGGCCCGAGGACATGCGCGTCGTCCAGGAGGCGGCGAGCCTGATCGGCGCCCAGATAGCGCTGGCCGCACTCGAGACCCAGGGGGAGCAGCTCGCGCGGGCCGAGCTGCGGGCACTGCGGGCCCAGATCTCACCGCACTTCGTCTACAACGCGCTCACCGCCGTCGCCAACTCGATCCACACGAGCCCCGACGAGGCGCGCGAGCTCCTGACCGAGTTCTCGGAGTTCATCCGGTACGCCTTCGCCCGCGAGCGGCCCTACGTGACGCTGGCCGACGAGCTGCGCTACGTCGAGAAGTACCTGCGCCTGGAGCAGGCGCGCTTCGGGGACCGCCTCGAGGTGCGGGTGCAGGTCGCGCCCGAGGTGCTGCACACGGTCGTACCCGCGCTCTCGCTGCAGCCACTGGTCGAAAATGCGATTCGGCACGGCCTCGAGATGGGTATTGGTGGCCGTGTGCAGATCATCGCTGCGGACTTCGACCGCGAGGTCGAGCTGCGCGTGGTCGACGACGGCGCCGGAATGCCGCCGGAGCGGATCGCCGCCGCTCTCGCCGGGACCGCCACCGGGATCGGCCTTGCAAACGTCGACCGCCGCCTGCGGACGGCCTTCGGCGAGGAGTATGGCCTCGAGATCGAGTCGCGGCCGAGCCATGGCACCTCCGTGGTGATGACGCTGCCGAAGGGCAGGGCGGGGGTGAGGGTGGCATGAGCGAGGGCCTGTGCCTGCTCGCCGTCGACGACGAGGTGCCGGCGCTGCACGACCTGGCCCGCATGCTGCGGGCATCGCCGGCCGTGGCACACGTGGACGCGTCGGCGAGCGGCGAGGACGCGCTGGGAAAGCTGTCCCGGCGCAAATACGACGGCGTCTTCCTCGACGTGCGCATGCCCGGAGTCGACGGGTTGGAGCTCGCCGGGGTCGTGCGCCAGTTCGGTGACCCACCCGCCGTCGTCTTCGTAAGCGCCCACGAGAACGCCGCCGTCGAAGCGTTCGAGTTACACGTGCTCGACTACCTGGTGAAGCCGGTCAGCCGCCACCGCATCGACGAGGCAATTCGGCGGGTGGCCGCCGAGGCCGACCGGCGCGATCCGGCCGAGCCCGACGGAACGGCGGGCGAGGCCCCCGGGGATGCCGGCCTCGTGCCGGTGTCGAACCTGCGCGGTGGTGGAACCCGTCTCCTCGCCCGTTCGACGATCCTCTACGTCGAGGCGCAGGGCGACTTCGTGCGCATCTTCAGCGACGAGGGCGGCCGCTACCTCCTGCGCGGCAGCCTGGGAGATCTGGTGTCTCGCTGGAGTCAGCACGGGTTCGTGCGTGTGCACCGCCGCTACATCGTGAACCTGCGCCGCGCGGTCGAGGTGCGCCCGCAGTTGAACGGCACGGCGGGGCTCGTGCTGTCGGACGGCAGCGAGGTGCCGGTGGCGCGCCGCAACCTGCCCGACCTGCTGCGAAGGCTGCGGGTGTGAGCCAGGAGCGGCCGCCGCTGCGCACGCCCAGCGACGAGCTTGCCGACGCGACCGCTCACGGCGGCGTGTACCTCCGGCGGCTGGTGCGTGGCCAGCTCGCGCTGTCGCTGGTCGCGCTGGTCGCGTTCGGCGGCCTCCTCGGCTCCCTGCCGCTGGCGCTGATCCTGGTCGGGCGCCTGCAGCGGGTCACGCTCGCCGGAATCCCGGTCGCCGATCTGCTGGTGGCCGTCCCGCCGTTCCCCCTCTTCGTCGTCATCGGCTGGCTCTACCGCCGCCGGGCCGACGCGCTCGACGACTCCTTCCGGACGCTGGTGCGCGGCGAGTGATCGCACTGGCGATGGTCACGGCGGTCGTTCTGGTCGCCGTCTGGCTGAGCGTCTCCGGTGTTCGAGTCGCCCGCACCACCTCGGATCTGTTCGTCGCGTCGCGGGCGGTCTCGACCTGGTGGAACGCCGGCGCGATCTCGGGCGAGTACCTGTCGGCCGCGAGCTTCCTCGGCATTGCCGGACTCACGCTGAAGCTGGGGGCCGGCGCGCTCTGGCAGGCGGTGGGGTTCGCGGCCGGCTACCTCGCCCTGCTCCTGTTCGTGGCCGCGCCGCTGCGCCGGTACGGCTCCTATA
>DATCPV010000446.1:0-2192 GCA_036569885.1 Gaiellales bacterium
CCGCTGGATCGCACCGACTCGAGGGTGGCGTCGATGGCCTCGACGTGGATCCACAGGAGCGGCCCGGCGGCGGCCGCCGCGGGCCGGTCGGTCACCCACTGTCCGATCATCCCCGGAGCCTCGAACCCGGACCGAGGCGGATCGACCTGCCATCCGAAGACGGCTCCGTAGAAGGTCGCCGACGCCGCCACGTCGAGCGCGGGGATCTGGAGATACACCACCTGTCCGTGCTCGAACCTCACCCCGCGATTCTAGGTCTCGGCGCGCTCCGCGGTGTAGCGTGTGCCGTGGGCTCTGAGGCGCGTGTGGCGCGGGTGGAGGCGTGGCCGGTGAACGTGCCGCTCGACGCCCCCTACCTGTTTGCGCCCGGGACCTACTGGGGGATGAGTCGCACGGTGCTGCGAATCACCTCCGACGACGGCATCTGCGGGCTCGGCGAGACGCCCTCTCCGCACGATGCCGCGGCGCTTGCCGGCGAGCTCGGCGAGCGCCTCATCGGGCGACGGCTGCCGGAGCTGCGGGCCGAGCTGGGACGCGCGGCAGCGGTCCTGCGAACGGCGCAGCGGGCCGCGCGGGATGACCCGGCCCGCGCGCTGGCCGGTGTCGAGATGGCGCTCTGGGACATCGAGGCGCGGACCCAGGGGCTGCCGCTGCACGATCTCTTCGGAGGTGCCGTGCGCCGGGCGATCGAGTTCACGGAGTACTTCGCCCACCGGATCCCGGGCCCGGCCGCGGCCGGTGAGTCGAGTCCCGCGGCGATCGCCGCCTACTGCGCTGCCATGATCGAGGCGCACGGATCGCCGAGCTTCGAGGGCAAGGTGGCCGTGCATCCCCTGCGCGAGGAGCTGCGCATGGTGCGCGAGGTGCGCGCGGCCATCGGCCCCGACCGCGTGCTGCGCCTGGATGCCAACATGGGCTGGCGCGTCGAGACCGCGCGCCGGGCGATCGCGGCGTTGCGGCCGCTGCACATCGCCAATCTGGAGGAGCCGGTGGGCACGCTGGGCGAGATGGCGGCCCTTCGGCGCGACTCGCCGATCCCGTTCTCGACCCACGAGACCGCCCTTGACCGGGCGACGTCGCTCGGCGCGGCCGATGCCTTCGTGCTGAACGTCGCGGCCTGTGGCGGCGTCACCGGGACGCGCCGGTTCATCGTCGACTGCAAGCGCGCGGGCGCCCGCTTCTGGTTCTACGGCGGCGACCTCGGCATCGCCACCGCGTGCGCGCTGCACATCGCGGCGGCCGCACCGTCGGTCGACCTGCCCAGCCAGTCGCTCCTGCGCTGGTACACCGACGACGTGATCGCCCAGGGGCCGTTCGTGCCCGAGGGCGGACTGGTGTCGGTGCCAACCGGCCCGGGGCTGGGGGTGGAGCTCGACAATGCGGCGGTGGCACGCGGCGTCGAACGGTTCGCCCGCGAGGGCGAGTACGACCTCTACCAGGGGCCGGCGCTACCGCGCTTTTAGCTAACCTTGCCGCATGCCTGGATTGCTCGAGCGTCTCGACGACGACGGGGTGGTGCTAGGGGCCGAGGGCTACCTGTTCGAGCTCGAGCGGCGCGGCTATCTGAAGAGCGGGCCGTACGTGCCCGAGGTGGTCCTCGACCGGCCCGATGCCGTGGCCGAGCTGCACCGTGAGTTCCTGGCCGCGGGGGCCGACGTGATGGTCGCCTTCACCTACTACGGCCATGAGGAGAAGCTGCGCATGATCGGCCGCGAGGGCGACGTCGAGGCGCTCAACCGGCAGGCGCTGCGGCTGGCCCGCGAGACGGCCAGTGCGGGCGGCGCGATGCTCGCCGGCAACATCTGCAACACCTGGGCGTACGACCCCGCCGAACCCGCCGCCAGCGGCGAGAACGTCCGCCGCATGTACCGCGACCAGGTCCGCTGGGCGGCCGAGGAGGGCGCCGACTTCATCCTCTCCGAGACGAACGACTACGTCGGCGAGGCCCTGATCGGGCTCGAGGTGATCCGCGAGTACGGGCTGCCGTCGGTCGTGACGTTCGCCTCGTCGGAGGACGAGACCATCGACGGGTTCAGCTTCGAGGAGGCCTGCAAGCGGCTCGAGGACGCGGGCGCGGACGTGGTCGGGCTCAACTGCTCGCGCGGGCCGGCGACCATGCTGCCGCTGCTCGAGCGGGTGCGAGCGGCCGTGACGTGCCCGATTGCCGGCCAGCCCGTGCCCTACCGGACGAC
>DATCPV010000447.1:0-2203 GCA_036569885.1 Gaiellales bacterium
GGCGAGGTGGTAGCCGCCCAGGCCCTTGACCGCCACGATCGCGCCGTCGCGCAAAAGCTGCACCGCCCGCTCGAGCGCCATCGAGAGCTGCGGGCCGCACACGGGGCAGGCGATCGGCTCGGCGTGGAAGCGGCGGTCGCCCGGATCCTCGTACTCGCGCCGGCAGTCGTCACAGAGCGGGAACCCGGCCATCGTCGTGTTGGGCCGGTCGTAGGGAATCGCGCGGACGATCGTGAACCGCGGCCCGCACTGGGTGCAGTTGGTGAAGGGATACCGGTACCGGCGCTCCCCGGTGTCGAACAGCTCCCTCAGGCAGTCGTCGCAGGTGGCGACGTCGGGCGGGATCAGCGCCGTGCGTCCGGTGGCAGCGCTGGGCGCGATGACGAACTCGTGCTCGCCGCGCGTGGGCAGCGGCCGCGTCTGCACCGACTCGACGCGGGCCAGGCCGGGTGCCTCATCCGTGAGGGCGGCGGCGAAGGCGTCCAGGGCGCCCGCCTCGCCCTCGGCTTCGATCGACACCCCACCGCCGTCGTTGAGGACGAAGCCGACCAGTCCGTACCGCCGGGCGAGGCCGTAGACGAACGGCCGGAACCCGACCCCCTGGACGGTGCCGGTGACCCGGAACTCACGCCGCTCCAAGCCCGCGTCAGCGCCTCTCGGATCCGCTCTCGAGCCTCTGCGAGGGGCGCCGCCAAGCGGGTTCCACGTCGAACGCACGCCGGATGGCCCGCCCGCGCAGGTACCTCAGTGCCGGCCCATAGGCGAAGCGTGCACCCCCGGCGGCGAGCATGCCGAGCCGGTCGGGCTCCAGGAACGGCATGAACTTGTCGGGGAAGCCGGGCATCGTGCACGCCATGCAGATCCCGCCTACGTTGGGACAGCCGCCGATGCCGTTGATCCACCCGCGGACGGGGACATTGCACTTGACCACCGGCCCCCGGCAGCCGAGCTTGACCAGGCACTGGCCGCCGTCGCCGGGGATCTTCGAGAAGTCGCGGCTGTCGTAGAACCCGGCCCGGTCGCAGCCGTCGTGCACCGTGCGCTCGAACAGCCACCGCGGCCTGCCCTGGTCGTCGAGGTCGAGCTCGGGGCCGACGCCGGCGAGTTGGAGCACGACCTGCATGAGCGTCTCGGTGATGTTGTCGGGCTGCACCGGGCAGCCGGGCAGGTTCACGATCGGCAGGCCGCGCCGCGAGCGCCAGTCGGCGCCGAGATAGTCGCGCAGGCCCATAGCGCCGGTGGGGTTGTTCCGCATTGCCGGGATGCCGCCGTAGGCGGCGCAGGTGCCAATGGCCATCACGGCGGCCGCCTTGGGTGCCAGCCGGTCGAGCCACTCGACCGTCGTGATCGGCTGGCCAGACGCGGGGTCGACGCCGAAGGCGGCCCAGTGGCCGTCCCCACTCAGATCCTCGTTGGCGATCGACCCCTCGAGCACGAGCACGAAGGGGTCGAGCCTGCCGGCCTCGGCGTCGTACCAGGCCTGCACGAAGTCGGCGCCGCTCTCGTAGGAGAGCAGCTGGTTGTAGATGACCAGGCCGGGCATGCCCGGGAGCGTGCCGCGGATCAGATCCTCGAGGCTGGGGCTGGTCGCCGAGGTCAGCGCGACCGACTCGCCGTCGCAGCTCAGACCCGCCGTCATCCAGATCACGTTCACGAGCTGGCGCTCGGTGTGTGCCTGCTGGGGGGTGAACTCGACCGCGCGGGTCACGGCGCCGCCGTGCGGTCGCCGGCGTGCTCGACCAGCGTCGCGAGGTGGCCGGCGAGCGTGCCGTGCAGATGCCACTCGTCGGCGTGGCCGGTGACGAGCCCCGCATGCGAGAGCCGGTTCAGCGCGTGGGACACCGAGGGCCGCTCGGCCCCCACCAGCCGGCCGAGCAGCCGGTGGGTGAGCGGCACGGGGACGCGGATGCCGCCCGGCTCGACCCGGCCCCAGCGGGCGGCCAGATGCCACAGGAGGAGGGTCAGCCGCACCTCGAGCCGGGGCTGGCACGCGATCGCGCGCTGCAGGTTGAGATCGCCGGCGCGGCGGCCGGCGCGGCGCAGGAGCACGCTTCCGACCTGCGGCCACGGCCGCACCCGCTCGGCAAAGGCGGCGTCGAGCAGCGCCAGCCGCGACGGCACCAGCGTGCGGTACTCGTACCGCCGCTCGAGCAGGTCGCCGGGCCCGGGGTCCCATTGCTGCAGAAGGTCGCCGGGGCCGGCG
>DATCPV010000448.1:0-3473 GCA_036569885.1 Gaiellales bacterium
GGCGCGTGCCCGGCCAGCAGGCCGAAGGCGATCGACGTCGTTGCGGTCGCAGCCGCGCAGGCGACCAGGGCGAGCCGCACCCCGCCGGCGTCTGCCAGGAGCGGCAGTGTGATGGCGCCGATCGTGCCGCCGAGCGGCACCGCCATCTGCCGCCAGCCCATGATGACCCCCCGGCGCTCGGGCGCAAACGCGCGCATCAGCGACGACATCCCGGCCACCGGCACGGCGGAACCGCCGATGCCCGCGACGAGGAGCGCGATCGAGAACCCGACCGGTGACGTCATGAGGGCCGCTCCCAGCGTGCCCAGACCGTTCACGAGGCCGCCCACGACCAGCACCCACCGTGCTCCGACGCGGTCGACCAGCATCCCGGCGGGGATCAGCGCGAGCGCCGACCCCAGGCTGACCGCGGCGAACACGGCTCCGAACCCGGCCACGCCCAGGTCGAGCCGCTCGCGGACCTCGAGGGCGATGGCGGGCAGGCCGAACGAGATCAGCGAGTACGCCGCCTGCGATGCGATCGCAAGCACCAGAATGGTGCGCCCTCGTCCGATGGGCGTGAGACTAGTCTCGACGCTCTACGCGGCCATGCGGTGGCGGAGACCGCCACCCAGGTACACGCGCCGGGTGACGCGAATCGCCTCGTCGATGCGCCGGCGCAGGCCGACCGCGTTCATGGGCTGCTCGGGGTCGATCATGATGACCGGCGTCGAGTCGAGCTCGTCACAGGCGGCGAGCGCCATCGTGACCATCGCGATGTCCGACTTCTCGAGGCTCATGTCGAGCAGCACCACGTCGGGGCGGTGCGCGTCGATCAGGGCGAGCGCCTCGCTGCTGTCCGAGGCGGAGACGACGTTGTAGTGGTCGGCGATCGCCTCGCGGACCAGAGTCAGCCTGAGCCGGTCGCGGTCGATCGCCATCACGGTCACCGATGCCCCGATCGGGTCACGTCGGCGAGCCACGTGGTGGTGGCGAAGCGGTGTGTGAGACCGTACATGGCTGCCCTTCCGGAAGGAGACAATGCGAAGCGGTGCGACTCGTAGTCGGTCGCTTGCATCTCGTGCATAAACCCCGGAAGGGTGAACCGGGACCCACCCACAGGGGAGGGTGGGTTAGTCTGCAGGGCGTGCGTATCGACCGGATCTACACCCGCGGAGGCGACGCCGGGCAGACCTCGCTGGGCGACGGAGAGCGGGTCTCGAAGAACGATCTGCGCATCTGGGCCTACGGCACGGTGGACGAGACGGGCGCCGCGATCGGGACGGCCGTGGCCACCGGACTCACCCCCGAGATCGCCGAGCTCCTCGGCCGCGTCCAGAACGACCTGTTCGACGTCGGCGCCGATCTAGCCGTCCCGCTCGACACCGAGCGCGGGCACGGGAAGAGCCGCCTGCGCATCACCGATGTGCACGTGACCGCGCTCGAGCGCGCCTGCGACGAGATCGGCGAGCGGCTGGCCCCGCTCGAGAGCTTCGTCCTCTCCGGCGGAACGCCCGCCGCGGCGGTCCTGCATGTCGCCCGCACCACGTGCCGCCGAGCCGAGCGCCACGCCGTCGCCCTGTCGGAGTCCGAGCCGGTCAACCCGGCCGCGCTGGCCTACCTGAACCGGCTGTCCGACCTGCTCTTCATCCTCGCGAGGGTCGCAAACGACGACGGCCGCGCCGACGTCCTGTGGCGCCCCGGCGGGTCGCTGGCGGCGCCATGAGCTCGGCAGGGCACGCGCGCGCTCCCGAGCCGCCCCCGGAGCCAGAGCGCTCGAGCATCTCGGGGGTGCCGTACCAGACGGTCTACGGGCCGGACGACGCGCCGCTTCACTACGACCGCGACCTGGGCGACCCCGGCCACTACCCGTACACGCGCGGCATCTACGAGACGATGTACCGGGGCAAGCTCTGGACGATGCGCCAGTTCGCGGGGTTCGGCACCGCGGAGGAGACGAACCGCCGTTTCCGCTACCTGCTCGACCACGGCCAGACCGGCCTCTCGACCGCCTTCGACATGCCCACGCTGATGGGGTACGACTCCGACCACACCCGCTCGCTGGGCGAGGTCGGGCGCGAGGGCGTCGCGGTGGACACGCTGGCCGACATGGAGGACCTGTTCGCGGGGATCCCGCTCGACCGCGTCACCACCTCGATGACGGTGAACGCGCCGGCGGCCGTCGTGCTGGCCCAGTACGTGTGCGTGGCCGAGCGCCAGGGCATCCCGCCCGAGGTGCTCGGCGGCACGATCCAGGCCGACATCCTCAAGGAGTACATCGCCCAGAAGGAGTGGATCTTCCCGCCCGAGCCGTCGATGCGGCTGATGGTGGACATGATCGAGTGGTGCACCCAGACGATGCCTCGGTGGCACCCGATCTCGATCTCGGGGTACCACATCCGCGAGGCCGGGGCGACCGCAGCGCAGGAGCTCGCGTTCACGCTCGCCGACGGGTTCGCCTACGTCGAGGAGTGCCGCCGGCGGGGCATGGACGTTGACGAGTTCGCCCCCCGGCTGTCGTTCTTCTTCAACGCCCACATCGACTTCTTCGAGGAGATCGCCAAGTACCGCGCCGCCCGCCGGATCTGGGCCCGCGAGCTGCGCGACCGCTACGGCGCCACCGGCGAGCGGTCGCTCCTGATGCGCTTCCACACCCAGACTGCGGGGGTGTCGCTGACCGCGCAGCAGCCCGAGGTGAACATCGTCCGCACCGCACTCGAGGCGATGGCGGCGGTGCTCGGCGGCACCCAGTCGCTGCACACCAACTCCTACGACGAGGCGCTCGCGCTCCCGACCGAGGGCGCCGCCCGGCTGGCGCTGCGCACCCAGCAGGTGATCGCGCACGAGACCGGGGTGGTCAACTCCGCCGACCCGCTGGGAGGATCGTGGCTGGTCGAGGCGCTGACCAACCGGCTCGAGCGCGAGGCCTACGAGTACTTCGAGCGCATCGACCGGCTCGGAGGTGTGATCGCCGCCCTGAACGAGAACTTCTTCCAGCGCGAGATCGCCGAGGCGTCCTACCGCTATCAGCGCGAGGTCGAGGATGGCCGCCGCCTGATCGTCGGTGTGAACGCGCACACCTCGGAGGGCGACGACGAGGTCGAGATCTTGCGCATCTCGCCCGACGTGGAACGCCGCCAGCGCGATCGCCTGAACGCCGTCCGCGGCCGCCGTGACGGCGCCGTGGTGCAGGCGTCGCTCCAGCGGCTGTCCGCGGACGCCGCCTCCGACCGCAATGTCATGCCGGCGCTGGTCGAATGCGCCCGGGCGTACGCGTCCGAGGGCGAGATCTGCGATGCGCTGCGGGCGGTGTGGGGCGTCTACCGGGAGACGCCCGTCTTCTGAGACGCTCGGCGGCATAGGATGAGACGGATGGAGATCTTCGAGATCGACGGGGTCGAGGCGGCGCGCTCGGCTCTGAGCGAGCAGTACCACGAGTTCCTGCGGCGCGACTCGATGAGCGCCGGCCTGTATGTGCTGCGTGCCCGCGAGCA
>DATCPV010000449.1:0-5323 GCA_036569885.1 Gaiellales bacterium
CGGCACACCGGTCCCGCTCCTCGACGACCCGGAGGCGGGTCTTCGCACCTACCTCGTCCGGCTCGCGCCCGGAGCCACCACAACGCCGAACATCGCCCACAAGGGCAGCGAGCTCGTCGCCGTCATCGCCGGCCTCGTCCAGATCCACCTCAGCAGCGGCAGGCCCGTGCTGCGCCAGGGCGAGGCTCTGCTCGCAGACCGCAGCACGATCCGGGGATGGCGCAACATCGGGCAGCGCCCGGCGGCGCTGTTCTGGGTCATCCGCGACTGACGCCGGCCAAACGGTTCAGACCCGCTGGCATTCGCCCGAAGTGCGTGTAGCTTTGAATTGGGCGTGTTTCGACTGGTGGGAGGCAGGATGTTGCGGATGCGTGGATCGGTTGTGTGCGCGGTGATCTTTTCGGCGCTGGTGTTCGTCGCCGGCGCGCAGGGCGTGGTCGCGGGATCGAAGCCCGTGCTGGCGTCGTGGCAGACCAACGGCCGGGTCGAGACCATCGTGATCAGCGGATCGACGGCCTACCTGGGCGGAGAATTCACATCCGTCCGCCCCTCCGGCGATGCCGTCGGCACCGGTGAGGTGGCCCGCAGTCACGCCGCCGCAATCAACGTCGAGACCGGGGCTCTGCTGCCCTGGAACCCGAACGCCAACAACACCGTTCAGACGATCGCGGTGAACGGCGGGACCGTGTACCTCGGGGGCACGTTCGGCACGGTCGGCGGCAAGACGCACACACGCCTCGCGGCGGTCGACGCCACAACCGGCGCACCGATCGCGACGTTCAAGGGGAAGGCCAACGCCGAGGTCATGTCGATCGCGGTGGGCACGACCGGCCTCTACGCGGGCGGCAGCTTCACCCTCATGGACAACGTTGCGCACAACTATCTGGCGGAGGTCGACCTGTCGACCGGTGCGCTCGTGACCGGGTGGACGGGCAGCGCCGGCGCAAAGGTCAACTCGATCGCGCTCACGACCGACGGCTCGCGGCTGGTCGCGGCGGGCACATTCACAACCCTGGATGGAGTCACGCAGCGCGAGATCGGCGCGCTCAGCCCGGCGACCGGCACCCTGCTCGGATGGACGACGCACCCGTCATTCCCGATCACCACGCTCACCGTCGACGCAAACGGCGTCTACGCGGCCGGCACCGGCGCCGGCGGAAACGTCGTCGCGTTCAACCCGACGACCGGCCAGCAACTGTGGAATGGCGCCCTGGACGGAAACGACCAGGCGATCGCGGTGGACGGCGGCAACGTGTACGTCGGCGGACATTTCAACAACTACTGTGGCACCGGGACGGGCACGGGCGGGTGCGCGGCGCCGGTGGCACGCGATCACCTGCTGGCACTGAACGAGACCAACGGCACCCTCCTGCCGTGGCATCCCGCCGCCAACGGCACGCTGGGCGTGTTCGCGCTTGCGGGCGGCGACGGGACGCTCGAGGCCGGCGGCGACTTCACCAAGATCGGCGGAGCGACGCAGCAGGGGTTCGCCGAGTTCCCCGAGATCTCGCTCCCCACGGTCACCGACAGCGCCGGCGGCGTGCCGACCAGCACCACTCCGGTGACCGTCACGGCCAGCGGCTCGACCGACACCGCACCCGGATTCGGCGGCTACAAGTACCAGACCTCGACCGACAACGGCACCACCTGGAGCGCACTGCGAACGGGCGCAACGGCGACCGTCAAGGCCGTCGGCGTGACCATGGTGCGGTTCGAGTCGATCGACGCGTACGGCAACACCAGCGGCTGGGTCACGGACACCGTCACCATCACCTGAGACCCGCCGGAGCGCTGATGTCGCCGCCTGCCTCGACGCGGGCGGCGTGGCTGCCGAAGTCGTCGCGTGAGAGCTGTGCGATCACGCTGGCGGCATCGCCGCCGGGCGCCGGCTGACCCTGGTCGACGAGCTCGGTGGGGATGATGCGGGCCGACACGAACGTGCCGTCGCTTCGGAGCTTCACGTTCAGGATGCACGACGTGCTGAGCAGGCCGCCGAGGCCGAAGTTGGCATATCCGGCGAAGTTCCCGAGGCTGTAGGCGATCAGCCGGCGATGGTAGAACTCCATCCCCCGCACCACGTGCGGCCCGCTGGCGATGACCAGGTCGGCGCCCGCGTCCACCGCCATGTGCGCAAAGGCCTTGGGGTTGCCGCGGTCCTCGCCGAAGTAGGTCTCCTCCTGGCCGGTGACGTGGTCTGCATCCGAGCCCTCCGCGCCGGCGTGCATGTACGCCACCACGAGATCCGCTTGGAGCCGGGCCTGCCGGATGAGCGCCTTCGCCGCGGGCAGGTCGAGCAGGCTCGCGGTATCCGAGTAGGGGGCGAAGGCGACGAACGCCACCCGCACGCCGCGCACGCGGACGACCGTGATCTCACCCGGCAGGCCCGTCTGGGCGATGCCGGCCGAGTGCAGCGCCGACACCGTCTGCTCCTGCCCGGCGGCGCCGAAGTCGTACGAGTGGTTGTTGGCGTTGTTCATGACCGTGAACCCGGCGTGGCGCAGGTCGGCGGCGTAGGCCGGCGGGGCCCGGAACGCGAAGCAGTTGGCACTGTCGGTGCCGCACTTGCTGCCCGTGGCGGTGGTGAGCGTGCCCTCGAGGTTTCCGAACACGATCTGGGCATTTCGGCGCAGGAGCGAGGAGACGTCCGAGAAGTAGTCGCCCGGGTCGGGCGGGAGCATCGGGGTGTTGCCCATCATGGTGTCGCCGACGGCCGAGATCGTCACCGTCGTGTTCGGAGGATGCGGGGTGGTGGTCGTTGACGTACTGGAGCCACCCGGGTGGGAGACCCCCGGCGTGACATGCGACGTCGTTGCGGGCGCGGCGGAGTGTGCGCCCGGGCCGCCGCGAAGCGACAGGTACGTCACCCGTGCGACTGCGAAGAGCAGCACCACCAGGACGGCGAGGGCCACCCTGCGCCGCCGCCGCGTCTGCCGCCGGCGCATCGCCCGCCGATGGCCGTAGACCCTCCGCTCGCCGTCCATGGCTCAGAGCATACGGGTGGGCCCGGTCTGCGAACCGTCTGCTCGGGGGCGGAGATTTCGGTCAGGCGGCGAGATCGGACTCGAACAACACCGAGGCCGCCGGGGTCGGCCTGCCGATGTGATACCCCTGCGCGAGATCGCACCCGAGACGGCTCAGGTGGTCAAGCGTCGCCTGCTCCTCGACGCCCTCTGCGACCACCTGCAGCCCGAGGGCATGGGCGAGGTCGATGGTGGCGCGGATCAGCGTGGAGTCGCCGTGGCCCTCGCCGGTCGCAAGCTCTGCGAGGAACGTCCTGTCGAGCTTCAGCTCGCCGATCGTGAGCCGGCTCAGGTAGGGCAGCGACGTGAAGCCCGCACCGAAGTCGTCGATCGAGACGACGCAGCCGAGCTCGCAGAGCTCGTCGACGACCCGCTTGCAGCGCTCGAAGTCCGAGATGATCGTCGTCTCGGTGATCTCGAGCACGAGCGCGCTCGGCGGCAGGTTGTGACGCACGAGCTGGCGGCGGATGAGATCGCTGAAGCCGATGTCGAGAATGTTTGTGGCCGAGACGTTGACCGAGACCGACAGTGTGCGGCCCGCCGCCCGCCACCGGCTGCACTGGTCGAGCGCCTGCTCGAGCACCATGGTCGTCAGCTCGCGCATGAGTCCGGCCTCTTCGGCGAGCGGCAGAAAGTCGAGCGGCGGGATGTAGCCGAGCCGCGGGTGCGGCCAGCGCAGAAGCGCCTCGACGGCCGTGATGGTGCCGTCGCGCAGGTTGATCTGGGGCTGGTAATGCAGCTCGAACTCGTGCCCGGCGATCGCGGTCCGCAGCTCCTCGACGAGGCGCAGCCGGTCGGAATCGGAGTCGAGCTGCTCGTCATGGATCTCGAACGGCGATCCGCCGCGCTTGGAGCGGTACATGGCCCGGTCGGCGCAGCGCATGAGCTCATCGGCGTCGACGGCGTGGCCGGGAGCCAGGGCGATGCCGATGCTCGCGCCGATGCGGACACTGACCATGTCCAGGACGAACGGGTCATGCAGCGTCGCCGAGAGCCGCTCGGCGACCCGGGCCGCGCGCTCGGCCCCGGAGTCGAGCAGGATGACCGCGAGCTCGTCACCGCCGATTCGCACGAGCAGGTCGGATTGTCCCAGGCAGGTCTGAATCCGCGGCCCGATCTGGGTGAGGAGCTGGTCGCCGGCCGGATGGCCGAACGAATCGTTGATCTCCTTGAAATGGTTGAGGTCGACGAACAGGAACGCGAGGCTGCGGGCATCGGTCGCGCTGTTCTCGTGGTCGGCGAAGAACGTCTCGAGCACGTGGGCCAGCCGGCGGCGGTTCCCCAGGCCGGTCAGCTGGTCGGTGACCGCCTGCCGGTGCCGCTCCTCGGTGAGCGTCCGCAGGCTGCGGACAGACAGTGCGAGCCGGACACCCACGATCGCGAGTGTCGCCGCTGCCAGGCCGACCGCGACAAGGGCGATCGGGTGCATGCTTCCCAGCAGGAGCACCGCCAGCGAGGAGGCGGCGCCGAGTCCCGGCAGGAGGAAGCCGGGTGCGGGCCGGCGGCCCAGCACATCAGCGCGCCCGGGCCGCAGCCACACCGCCATCGACATGAGCCAGATTGCCGTCGGCCACGCGAGTCCGTCGACGACGATCCCGACGTGCGTCCCGGACGAGCCGAACAGGTTGAACGTATCGCCGACGGCATTCAGAGCACATCCCGCGGCGAGGAACAGCCACGCGCGGCCGCCGCGGCCTGAGACCATCGCGCTGCCGCCCACCACCATGGCCAGCAGAAGGACGTCTCCGAGCGGGTACGCCAGATTGGTCGCGACGGCCGCCGCACCGCCGCCCGTGACATGCGCGATGCTGTGGAAGGCGAACGCCGCGCACAGCGCGGCGGCCCCCAGGCCGGCCACGGCGCCGTCGAGCCAGGTCGCCGGGACGAGCCGGGTCGACTCCCGGCGCAGCATGAGCGCCAAGCCCAGGTAGGCCAGCGGGAAGAAGGCGAGGTAGAAGATGTCCGCCACCGACGGAGTGGGAGGCGAGGCGCCGCCGAGGGACTCGTAGGTCAACGCCACATCTCCGATCGCCCACGTGCCCATCGCGGCACCGAGCGTCAGGCACACGGCCCGGCCGGGCCGCTTCACAAGCCCGCGGCCGATGGCAAGCGCGCAGGCGACGAGCTCGAAGGCGCACATCGCCCAGCCGTCGAGCCACGTCGAGTCGTCGCCCGGCGGGCGGACGATCAGCGAGATGAGATAGCCGATCAGCAGCACGCCGAGGAGGCCGTACGCGGCCCAAATCGGCGCGGGGGCAGGTCCGCGCCGGTGGGTCTGGGGGTCGGCCGCCCCCGTGGGAGAC
>DATCPV010000450.1:0-9432 GCA_036569885.1 Gaiellales bacterium
CCGGCGGGTAGAACTGCATCTCGAGGAACGAGCTGCCGCCGCCGCCCTGATCGAAGGTGGGCGGGTGCCGGGGAGCGTTGGAATCGCTTCTCGGCTTGCACGGATTCAGTGGGTAGGACTCCGGGTTACAGAGCGCCATGCTGAACCATGGCGCAATCGAGAGCTCGAACCAGTGGGTTGTGTCGGCGCCCGGGTGCGTCACCGTCGGCAGGGCGCTGGGATCGAACGGGAGCCGCTCTCTCCAGGTGATGTTGTTGCCCGAGCCGCGGCGGGTCGAGAGGAACCGGATGATCGGCTCGTCGTGGCCGATGTACACGCCGTTGTCGGAGAACCGCGTCGGCTTGCCGTCGTACAGACTGCGCGGATCGCTGCACACGTGCGCCGCGCGCACCGTGCTCTGCACCGGGCTCTGCCCGTTGCAGTCGAGCATGCCGAGCTTCTGCGCGTGGACGCTCGAACTCGCGCTGGCGGGCGCGGCTGCCGCGAGCATCATCACCCCCAACGCGAGCGCCGTTATGACCCAGAGCCCGGGCGGCTTGCGACTGCACGACTCCTGCGACAGGGACCACCGCATAGCTGACCCACCCCCCTCGAAGCGTGAACAGAACAGACGGATAATTAGTCCACCTGGAGCCTCCTGTCAACGCTCGCGATCACATCAGCCGGATCGCTTCAGCCGGCCGTGGCGCTTGGCGTAGCGCTCGCCCCGTGAGAACACGTACAGCCCGAGCGGGATGGCGATCACCCCGGTCAGGATGAGCGGCCAGATATCGCCCCACACGGCGACCGGGCCGGCGCCGTCGAGCACCGCGCGGCGGGCGCCGTCGAGCGTGTAGGTGGCGGGGGAGACGACCGAGATCCACTGCATCCACTGCGGCAGCACGCTCACCGGGTAGTAGACGCCCGACACGACCAGCAGCAGCCCCTGGGCGATGAATCCGAGTTGCGTGCCCTTCTCGGGCGAGACCAGCGGCAGCACCGCCGTCATCATCCCGATGCCGACGAACGAGAGCGACGACACCGCGAGCACGAGCGCCGCGGCGAGGAAGTCGGGGTGGCCGAAGTGCACATTCAGGACGGCCGCGACGAGCCCGAACAGGAGCACCGTTCGCAGCACGCCATAGATGACCGCGAACGCGCCCATTCCGAGCAGGTGCGCAGGGCGCGACAGCGGGGCCATGAACGTGTACTCGATCGTGCCCTCCCATCGCTCCCAGGCGACCGTCTCGGTCTCGATCTCGAACACCAGCCCGAGGTACGACCACACGACCGCGCCGATCAGAAGGACGATCGTCTCGCGGTTCACGTCGAGCTGGTAGCCGGCCGCCTCGACGCCCTTGGCGATGAAGACGATCGTCAGCGTGTTGGCGATCGTGTACAGGAACCAGGCCAGCTCCCACCACGCGAAGCGCCGGATCAGATACGTGTTGCGCTCGATGATGCCGGCAAAGCCGATCAGCTCCCGCCGCACCGCCAGCGATGCCTGCCGCTTCATGCGTGCACCTCGCTCTCGATCTCGGCCTCGTCCTCGAAGCTGCGGCCGGTCGCGGCCATGAACGCGTCCTCTAGCGTCGCCGCGTCATAGCGGCTGCGGATCTCGGCGGGCGTGTCGAGGGCCAGCAGGCGGCCCGCGTGCAGGATCCCGACCCGGTCGGCCAGCGCCTCGGCCTCGGCCATGTCGTGGGTGCAGAGCAGGATCGTGCAGTCGTGCTCGCGGCGCAGGTTGCGCACGAGCTCCTGCACCTCGAGCTTCGAGCGCGGATCGAGACCGGTGGTCGGCTCGTCCAGCAGCAGGAGGACGGGCGACGTCAGGAGTGCGCGGGCGAGCGCGATCTTCTGCTGCATGCCCCGCGACAGGTCCTCCATCGGCTCGCCGCGCCGCTCCGGCGGGAAGCCCACGCGCTGGAGGATGGCGGGGATGGCGGTCCGCGTCTGCCGTGGCGTCAGGCCGTAGAACCGGGCCGAGTAGCTGAGGTTCTCGGCCGGCGACATGCGCTTGAAGAACGATGCCTCCACCGACACGCGGTTCACAAGCCGCTGCACAGCCCGCGGCCGTGCGCTCACGTCGATGCCGAACACGTGGGCGCTGCCGCCCTCGAACAGGAGCAGCGTCGAGAGCACGCGCACGAGCGTGGACTTGCCCGAGCCGTTCTGACCCAGGATCGCAACGCATTCGCCCCTCGCGAGCGTGAAGCTCACGTCGTGAAGCGCGGCGACGCGGCGGCGGCGGACGCGGCCGTTGCGGCGCCCGTCACGGCGGATGAACTCCTTGCGCAGGTCGCGGACTTCGACGGCAGGGTGGGCGGACACGCGGCGGCTCCAAAAGGGGACGGCGACCGCTCCGCGCGCAGACGCACTAGAGGGTGCGTGGGCGGAGCGCTGACGATTGGGGGCGGCGGGCGGCGGGCGCCGGCCAAAACGTGCACCGGCCGGCGCAACCGGCCACTCTAGCAGACCGCCGTCCCGGCCTCGGGCCGTTTGCCCCAGGCGGCTCTCGCACGGCTCCAGCCCTGGTGTTGGCTATGGTTGGCGCGTGGAAACGGTAGCAGGCCACAACGGCGATCGGGCATCGACGGTGCGCTCTGCGCCGGCCGCGCTCGCCCTCAAACGAACGTTCGACGCCACCGTGGCGGCCGCGGGCCTCATCGTCCTCTCGCCGGTGCTGGCCGCCCTCGCGGCGGTGATCCTGATCGAGGACGGCCGGCCGGTGCTGTTCCGCCAGGAGCGGGCCGGCCGCGACGGCGAGCCGTTCACGATCTACAAGTTCCGCACGATGGTCCGCGACGCCAGCTCGCTCGGCGCGGGCCTGGCCGTGAACGAAGGCGACGAGCGCATCCTGCGCTTCGGCGATGCCTACCGCCGTCTCGGCCTCGACGAGCTGCCGCAGCTCTGGAACGTCCTGCGCGGCGAGATGTCGGTGATCGGGCCGCGGCCGACGTTGCTCGAGCAGGTCGAGCGGTACAGCCCGCGCCAGCGGCTGCGGCTGAAGATGCGGCCCGGGGTGACCGGCTGGTCGCAGATCCACGGCCGCACCTCGATCCCGTGGTCGCGCCGCATCGAGCTCGACGTGTGGTATGTCGAGCACTGGTCGCTGCGCCTCGACGCGCGCATCCTCTGGCGGACGCTCGGCCAGATGACCCGGCCGTCCGAGACGTACAAGGGCTCGACCGGCGGCTGGGACCTGTGACGCGAAGCTCGGTGCTGCTCACCTGCGCCGGCCTGCGCGTGGACGTCGTGCGCGCGTTCCGGGAGGCGCTCGACGGGCTCGGCTGGGACGGCGACGTGGTGGCCGTCGACGCAAATCCGCTGTCGCCGGCGCTGATGATGGCCGACCGCGGCGTGGTGGTGCCGCTCGCATCGAGCCCCGACTACGTGCCCGCGCTGGCCGAGCTCGTCGCCGAGCACGGCGTGCGGGCGGTGCTGCCCATCGCCGACCTCGACAACGTCGAGCTCGTGGCCGGTCGCGCGCTCCTCGAGCAGGCAGGCGCGACACTGCTCCTTCCCGACCTGCCGGTGGCCCAGGCGATGTTCGACAAGTACCTCTGCCACCAGGCGCTCCTGGCCGCGGGCCTGCCGTCGCCGGACACGTGGATCCCCGAGGAGCTGCCGGAGCGGCCGCCGCTGCCGCTGCTGGTCAAGCGCCGGTGGGGCTACGCCTCGCGCGACATCTACCGCTGCGAGCGCCTCGACGAGGTGCGCTTCTTCACCGAATACGCCGGCGTGCCGGTGATCGTGCAGCGGTTCTGTCCCGGCGAGCAGTTCTCGATCGACGTCCTGTGCGATCTCGAGAGCCGGGCCGTCAACGTGATCCCGCGTACGATGATCGAGTCGAAGGGGGGCGAGTCGATCAAGGGCCAGACCATCGCCGACCCGCGCCTGATCGACCTCGGCAAGCGGGTGGCCGAGGGCCTGCGGCTGGTCGGCCCCGCCACCATCCAGTGCTTTGACGAGCCCGAGGGGCTGCCGGTGACCGACGTCAACTGCCGCTTCGGCGGCGCCTTCCCGCTCCCGCTGGCCGCGGGCTCGCGCTATCCCGAGCTCGTGCTGCGGATCGCCGCGGGCGAGCACATCGAGCCGCACGTCGGCCGCTTCACCGCGGGCGTGACGATGACGCGCTACTACGACACGGTGATCCTGCCCGACGGTCTTAAAACCGGGGACAGTCCCCGGTCGGAGCGCGCGACGAAGCTGTGACGACTCCCTCGAGAGCGGACGTGAGCCGGTGGGCGTGGATTGTTGCCTGTGGAAGGGCGCGTCGCTACGGAAGCGTGCTCGAGTATGCCGCGTATCCCTCCTGGAGCCGGCCCCCGAAGCGGGTCTGGTAACCACCGAAGCCGACATGGGTCGCGTCCTGGCGGACGGTGTAGATACCATGGTTGGAGTTGGCCCCTGGGTTCCAGGCGAGCACCGTGTTGGTGGCGACGTCCGCAGCCGCGACGTGGTGGTAGACGAAGCACGGTGGCGCGGTCGTATGCTGGCAACCCACCCCGACGTAGTTGAAGTGACCGCCGAAGTACAGGGTCCCGTTGTGGAGAGCGCACCCGGGTGTATCGCCGTCGTCTTGGACGGTGAAGTGCGGATCGAGTGTCCCACTGATCGGGTCGAACGCCGCCAGGTTGAACGATCGCTTGTTCCCGTTCACCTGCCAGAACCCGCCACACGCGTACACCTCATTCGTCGTCGCGTCCGGGATCAGGGTGTAGACACGCTCGGTCTCGACGGTCTGACACGTCGGGCAGTTCGCCGCGGCGAACACGTTCGGGTTCCACTGAAGCAGGGAGCCTGAGGCGAGGCTGACCGCCGCCGCCGAGTTGCGGGATTGGCCGTTGACCAGCCCGAAGTGACCGCCGAAGTAGACGGTCGAACCCGAAAAGGCGATGGTGAACACCACCGGGTGGCACCGAGGCGGACAGGCCGACCCCGACACCTGCCCCACCGTCACGTTCCAACTCACCGGCGTGCCGGCGGGCGTGACCTCTCCAACCTTCGCGTGCGTCCTCCCACCCAGAACGCCGAACGTCCCACCGGCGAAGATGTTGCCGTTCGGGCCGGGCCGGACCACGTACACGGTGTCGCCGGCCCCGGGGTTGAAGCTTGTCGCCGTCCCAGACGTGGTTACCGCGCCAATGTTGAGTCGCGGCTTTCCGGCCAGCGTGGTGAACTTCCCACCGACGTAGATCGTGCTCCCGATGTGGGCCAGGGAGTAGACGCGGCCATTGGCACCGGGATTCCACGGCCGGATCGCGCCGGTGCTCTCACTGCAGGCAGCCAAGCCGTGGCGTGTCACCGTGCCCGAGCCGCCCATCGTCACCCCGGCCGGTGCCACCTGGGTGAAGTCGCCCGCGAGGTAGGCGACACCATTCAGATACAGGATGGAGCGAACGACTGCGTTCGTCTGACAAGTCGCATCTGGGGGGCTCGTGTTGGCCGCCGCGCTCGCTGAGCTCGCGAACACGGCCACCAGCGCGCCTACCGACACGACCATCCGAACCACTCGACCGCCCACGGCTGCTACTCCTGATCGAACGCCCATGCGAGGCTACACCTCCGGCAGGGGGTGGTCAAGATCCCCGGCCCCCACACCTTGGCGGTAGGTACTGGTGCCGAGCCTTTCGGCCTAACGGAGATCGGGCACTGACCACCAGCCGCTGGACACCGGAACCAGCGCACTTCCCACGACCATCAGGTGCAACAAAAGGGTAACGGCCGCCGTTCGGGGACTGTCCCCGGTGTCAGCGCCCCGCCGGCGTCCGGTCGAAGCGGCGAAACAGCTGCTCGACCTCGTCCTCCGGCACCGCCGGGCTGAACAGGAAGCCCTGGCCGAGGGTGCAGCCCTCGCGCTTCAGGAACTCGCACTGCTCGGGCGTCTCGATGCCCTCGGCCAGCGCCTCGGCGCCGATGTTCCGGGCGAGCTGGATGATCGTGGTCGCGATGGCGTTCGCATGAGAGCCGCCGGGGATGTCGCGCACGAAGGCCCGGTCGATCTTGAGCGTCGAGACCGGCATCTCGGTCAGGCGGCTGAGCGAGGAATGGCCGGTGCCGAAGTCGTCGATGGCGAGCCTGACGCCGTGACGGTGCAGATCGTGCAGGATCGGCTGGGTGCGGTCGGGATCGGTCATCGCGCTCGACTCGCTCACCTCGACCACGATCTGGCTCGGGTCGAGCCCGTTCGCGCGGATGGTCTGGAGCAGGCGCTCGGCGGCGTCGGGATGCCAGCGGGCGATCGGCAGGTTGACCGCCGCCCGGATGTCCTCGTGGTGCTCGACCCACGGCCGCGACGCCCGGCAGACCTCGTCGATGACCCAGTCGGAGATCGCCGTGATCAGGTCGGTGCGCTCGGCCAGCGGGATGAACGCCGACGGCGCGAGCAGCCCCTCGTCGGGGTGGTTCCAGCGGATCAGGGCCTCGACGCCCACCATGCGCATGTCCTCGAGGCGCAGGATCGGCTGATAGTGCAGCACGAACTCGCCCCGCTCGAGGGCGAGCTGCATGCGGGCCGTGAGGGGAAGGTGCGCCGCCCCCGTCGGCGTCGCCGCCACGACACCCTCCGACAACTGGGAGAGCTCCTTCGCCTGGTACATGGCGGCGTCGGCCCGTCGCAGAAGGGCGTCGCTCGTAGTGGCATCCTCGGGGTAGACGGCGATGCCGACGCTGCCGCCGGCCGTGATCGTCGCCCCGTCCAGCACGGCCGGCGCCGCCAGCGCCTGCTCGACGTGCGCGGCGATCGTGTGGGCGATCTCGCGCGCGGCTGGATCCGGGCCGGCGGGCAGATCCGCCACCAGCACGATGAACTCGTCGCCGCCGTGCCGGGCGACCAGGTCGGTCGCCCGGGTCGCCCGCTCGAGACGGCGGGCGATCTGGCGCAGCAGCTGGTCGCCCGCCTCATGGCCGTAGGTGTCATTGACCTGCTTGAAATCGTCGAGATCGACGTAGAGGACGGCGACCTGGCGGCCATGCCGCTGTGCCCGGGCGAGCGCGAGATCGAGGTGCTCGCCGAACATGAGCCGGTTCGGCAGACCGGTCAGATCGTCGTGGTAGGCCAGATACGCCACGCGCTGATCGGCCCGCTTGCGGGCGGTGATGTCGCGCCCGATCTCGGCGGCGGCGATCACCCGGCCGCGCGCGTCGACGATCGGCGAGACCGTCAGCGACACGTGCACCTCGGCCCCGTCCTTGCGGACGCGCACCGTCTCGAGATTCTCGATCGGCCGGCCGCGCCGGATCAGCGCGAGCACCGCCGGTGACTGGTCGGGGCGGCCGAGTGGCTCCACGAGCGTGATCCGCTGCCCGATCGCCTCGGCGGCGGTGTGACCGTAGAGCCGTTCGGCACCGGCGTTCCACGACTCGATCGCGCCCTCGAGCGTCTTGGAGATGATCGCGTCGTCGGACGACTCGATGATCGCCGCCAGGTCGTAGACCGCCCGCTGGGCCCGTCTGCGCTCGCTGATGTCGCGCACATAGAGCACGCGCAGGCGGGCGTCGACCCCGACCACGGGGGCCGTCGAGACCTCGGCCGGGAAGGTGGCTCCGTTGGAGCGCCTGGCCGTCGCCTCGTAGCTCCCGTCGAGCGGCGCACGCTCGGACGGCGGGCTCGGCAGGAGCATCCGGTCTGAGAGCTCCGAGCCGATCACCGCGTCGCGGCGCACGCCGAACATGCGCTCGGCCGCCGGGTTGAATTCGACCACGGCCCCGTCGTCGTCGACCACCACGACGGCATCGGGAGCCGACGCGACGATGGCCTGCGTCAATACCTCACTGCGGCGGCGCCGGCCCATCACCGGATCATACGAGGACCCCCGCCATGGCCGAGACCGGCTACGGGCTCCGCCGCCAGGAGCTCGAGCGGGCGCTCGCCGGCGATCTCGACGCCACCACCAGCCGGCGCCTGCGCCATCTTCGCAGCGAGAACATCCGCGTGGAGGAGGCCGTCGCAGCGCTGGAACGAGGCGACGCCCGCGCGCTCGGCCCGATCCTCGCCGCCGGCCACGCGAGCCTGCGCGACGACTATGAGGTGTCGACGCCCGAGCTCGACATGCTGGTCGCGCTCGCCGTGAAGGCGGGCGCATGGGGGGCGCGCCTGACCGGCGGCGGTTTCGGCGGGTCGATCGTCGTCGTCGCGCCGGTCGACCGCTGTGCCGGGATCGGGGCCGAGGTCGCGGCCGGGTATCTCGCCGCCACCGGACGGGCCACCGAGCCGATCGTCACCCGCGCGGCCGACGGCGCCCGCCGCGTGCGCCAATAGGGGTCCGGGCCACGTCGTCCCAGTCGGCGCGCCGGAGGGGCACGATTGCGACCGGGATCGCCGGCGCGGTCACGCCAGCAACGTCTCGCCGACGTAGCCACCGGGGCGGACGCCGGGCGGCGCGGCGAACATCGCGCTGCCGCGCGGCACCGGGTACTCGACCGTGAAGCGGTCGTGCTTGGACAGCCGCTGCTGGATCGGGATGAATTGGCGGCGCGGGTCGCGCTGGTAGCAGATGAAGAACAGGCCGCCGAGCGGGTTGGAGATCTGTGCGTCGTAGCCGTCGGTGATCGTGTAGCCGCGGCGCAGGATGCGCTCGGCCTCGCTGCCCGGCTTGCGCGGGTTGGCGACCATGATGTGGCAGTCGGTCGGTTCCTTCGACACGATCACTGGATCGAACTCCTGCTTCTGACCGAACGGCGCCCCGGTCGACTTGTACCTGCCGAACGCGTATTGCTGCACGTCCAGGGGCTCGGTGAGGAAGTTGGGGACGAGCACCTTCAGGTTGCGCACGACCACGTAGGTCCCGTTCGTCATCCAGTCGGCGCCGTCGCCCGGGTTCACCCACACATTGGAGCGCATCTTCGCGGTGTCGTCTGCGTGGAGGTTGTTGGTGCCGTCCTTGAAGCCGACGATGTTGCGCGGCGTCCCGCCGCGCTCGCCCCGCAACGGGTCGCGGATGAAGCCGTATTGCGACCAGCGCAGCGTGGCGGTTCCGTTCGCGGCGGCCACAATCGCCTGCAGCGCCTTGGTCGCCACCTCGTGGCTGGCCGAGCAGCACTGCACGCCGATGTCGCCGTCGCTCAGGTTGGCCTCGAGCTTGTCGCCCTTGAAGTGCGGCATGTCCACCAACGCGGCGGGGCGTTGGTTTCCGAGGCCGAAGCGGGAGTCGAAGATGCCGGCGCCGAAGCCGAACGTGATCGTCAAAAGGGCGGGATCGAACTCCGCGTTGCCCACCGGCTTTCCGGCCGTCAGCCCGGCGGCGGTGGTGGTCAGGGTCTGCATGAGTGTCCGCAGGTTCGCGCGGCCCGACGTCTGGACGTCGAGCGCGCCGAACCACATGTACTTCGGCTGCGGCGTGACGATGCCGGCCTGGTGGGTGCCGTTGAACGCCTCGGCCCTGGAGTCGGCGCTGGCGGAATCGCCCTCAAGCCGCGAATATCCCGCCGCGCCCAGAGCCAATCCTCCAC
>DATCPV010000451.1:0-4817 GCA_036569885.1 Gaiellales bacterium
GTGCGGGATGTGGCCGGGGCTGTCGGGCGCCACCTCGTCGCTGATCATGACGAACCCCACGGGCGTCTCCCCCGCGTAGACCGCCCAGGAGATCGCCCGGCCGGCCGGCTCTTCGGTGGCCTCGGTCAGCGAGTCGACGACGCTACTCACAAACCGCTCCTGGCCAGGCGCCACCCGCAGCGCCTCGACCGCCCGGCGGTTCTCGTCGGTGATCGGTCGCAGGGAGACCATGGGCCGGACGCTAGCGGTCATGGCCGCCGATCACTACCCTGCCTACGGTGACGATCCGGCGGGTCCAGGCGGGCGATGACCGGCTCTTGCGTGACGTGCGCCTGCGCGCGCTCACGACGGATCCGGGCGCCTTCGGGTCAACCGACACCGAGGTCGCCGCCCGCCCCCGCGCGTTCTGGCACACCTGGGTGACCGAGCACGCCGCGGGCGATGACCACTGCACGCTCCTGGCGCTGCTCGACGAGCGGGCGGTGGGCCTCATCCGGATCGAGCGCGACCTGGAGCGCCCGGGCGTGTTCGGCATCTACTCGATGTGGGTCGCCCCCGAGGCGCGGCGCCGCGGCATCGCGCTCGAGCTCCTGGCCGAGGCCGAACGCTGGATCGAGGCCGCGGGCGGCAGCCAGGCGGAGCTGAACGTCGTCGATCGGGAGACCCCGGCGCGGCGGCTGTACGAGCGGGCCGGATTCCGGCTCGACGGCCGCAGCGAGCCCGCCGCGCACCCGGGCGCGACCGAGCTGGGCATGCGCAAGCGGCTGCGTACGATTCGGGGATGACCCCGTTCGAGTGCAGTGAGGACGAGTTCGCGGCGATCGCAGGAGCCGAGCTCGACGCGCTCCCGGCGTGGATCCAGGACGCGATCTCCCGCAACAACGTCGCGATCGATATCGAGGACGCGCGGCGCGGCAGCCCGCGCACGCTGGGACTGTTCCAGTCGCGGACACTCGGCGGAACGCCCATGAACGAGATCACGCTCTACCGGTTGTCGATCATGCGCGCCGCGGGGAACCGCGCGCGCCTGCGCGGTGTCATCCACAACACGCTCCTGCACGAGATCGGGCACCTCTTCGGGATGACCGAGGGCGACCTCGACGAGTTCACCATCGGCAACAACCCCCGGCCGGGCGCCCAGCCCGTGCACCCGCCGCCGGATTAGCCGGCCGAGCCGCGCCAGTTGCGCCGCAGCTCGTTTGCATACCGCCGCCCCAGCCACTCCGCCTGCCCGGGCAGCCAGGCGGCGAAGCTGCGTGTGCCGGTGGGCGGGTCGCTCGACACGAGGAGCTCAGACATGAGCGCGGCCAACTCCTCGCGGGTGATCATCACGTCCCCCATGAGGCGGCCGAGCACGCGCCCGAGGTTCACGACCACGGACGGCGGCAGGTGGACGAGCCGGGCCCGGCCCGAAATGGTGCGGTTCAGCAGCCGCAGGAACTCGTCGAACGTGTACACCTCGGCCCCGACGGCGTCACAGATCGACGCACCGGACCCAACGGCGGCGGCGAGGGCCAGATCGGCGACGTCCTCCACCGAGACGGGCTGCACCCGGTAGCGGCCGTCGCCGGGCACCGCGTAGAGCGGCAGGGGGCGCAGCAGCCAGGCCATGTTGTTGACGAGGATCTCCTCGCGCCCCCCGAACACGAGCGACGGCCGGATCACCGCGTGCTCGGGCATGGTCTCGGCCAGCACGTGCTCGACGGCGGCCTTGCCGCGGAAGTACCCGAGCGGCGAGTCGGGTGACGGGTTGGTCACAGAGAGGTGGACGATCCTGCGCACCCCCGCCCGCCGCGCCGCCTCGAAGAGCACCCGGCTGTTCTCGACCGCGCCCGGAAACGTCGCGCCGTCGCGGCCAAACCGGATCCAGTACGTGTTGACCAGCACCTCGGACCCTGCAAGCGCCCGCACCAGTGCCTCGGAGTCGGTGAACTGCAACCGCTCGGTCGCCACGCGCCCGGCCAGCCTGTGCCCCGCCGGCGCCGGCCCGCGCGAGAGCGTCACGACCTCGTACCCGGCGTCGAGCAACCGCCCCGCGATCACGCCACCGGAGTAGGAGAACACGCCCGTTACCGCCGCTCGCCGCGCCACGGGTCGATCGTAGTAGGCGCGGCTGCAACAAGAGCGTCACAACTTTCGCATCGGCCACAACCGGGGACAGTCCCCGCTTTTTGGGCGAGAGCGGACGCCGATCGCGCGAGCACCGGTGCCTAGACGAACCGCTTGACGAACGCGAGCGCCGTGTCGGCGACCTCGCGCCAGCCGCTGTCGATCGTTAGGGCGTGCCCGCGGCCCGGGATCTCGACGATCTCGGTCACCCCCGAATTGCGCTGCTGCTTCTTGTACGACGCGTTCGCGATCGCCGGCGGCACCGTGTGGTCCTTCTCGCCGGAGATGATCAGGAGCGGGCCGCGATCGGGGTTCTCGCTGTCGACCTTGGCCTCGGTGCGCGGGTTGAAGTTCGCGGTTGCGGCCTGGAAGATCGGTGCGCCGGGGGCCGGGACGGCGAACATTTCGTAGAGCTCCTTCGCCTCGTCCTCACTCACGGCGTTGGCGAATCCGTACCGGAACTGCTCGTAGGTGAGCGGCACGGCGCGGTGGCGGTTGGCCGGATTGTGCAGCACGGGCGATGCCGACCGAAGCGCCGAGATCGGAAGCGGCAGGACGCCACGGAAGGGCGCCGGGTCGATTGCGACCGACGCCGCCGAGAGGCCGCGGCCGGCGAGGATCTGGGCCAGTAGGCCGCCGAACGAGTGCCCGATCACGGCCGGTTTCGTGCTCAGCCTGCCGATGACGTCTTGAAAGTGGTCGGCCACCTGACCGACGGTCTTGTCCGCGAACACATCGGGGTTCGCGTGTGCCTCCTCGACCGTCTCGGGGTCGTCCGGCCAGCCGGGCGTGAGCGCCGTGTAGCCGGCCTCGCCGAACAGCGTCGCCCAGCGATCCCAGCTGCTCGGGAGCAGCCAGAGCCCGTGCACGAACACGACGGGCACAAGCCCGGAGGCGTTGGCCGCCTCGATCTGCTGCTCCTCATGCTCGGTGATGGTTGCGGTTGTCATGCGGTCACCCCTTTCGCGATAGCGCGCGCCTGCCGAGTTGTGGCAGTGTAAGGGGTGCGTTTGTCATGAGGTCGACGCCCATCACTAGACTCCGAGTGCTCGTTGCCACCGGGCTTGTGCTGACACCCGTGCTCCTGCTTGCCGCCGGAGCCGGTTCCGGCTCTGGGGAACCGACAGCCGCAGCCCGGCCGCGCCCGCTGCCCGCGCGCGTGTTTGCGCCGTACTTCGAGACCTGGAGCACCAACCGGCTGATCCGGGTCGCCGAGCGGTCCGGTGTGCGCAACTTCACGCTCGCGTTCGTCCAGGCGCCGAAGAGGGGCTCGTGCACCCCGACCTGGAACGGCGAACCCGGCCAGACGATGGCCTCTGGACGCTACCAGCCGGGCCTCAAGGCGTTGCGCAAGCTCGGCGGCAACGTGGTGCCGTCGTTCGGTGGCTACAGCGCCGACCACGCCCTGACCGAGATCGCCGACTCCTGCACGAACATGCGAAAACTGGTGGCCGCCTACGAGTCGGTCGTGCGCACCTACGGCGCCACCCGGCTCGACATGGACGTCGAGGACCGCTCGCTCGAAAACCTCGCCGGCATCGACCGCCGGAACAAGGCGCTGCGCCGGGTCGAGACATGGGCCGCCCGCACCGGCCGCCGGCTCCAGATCGAGTACACGCTGCCGGTTGAGCCCCCCGGCCTCGAGTCGGATGGCCTCCACGTGCTGCGAAACGCGATCCGGAACGGCACCCGGGTCGACGTCGTCAACATCATGACCTTCGACTACTACGACGGGGTGACGACGGACATGGGCGCGGCCGCCATCAGCGCCGCGCGCGGCCTGCACCGCCAGCTGCACGTCCTGTATCCCCACCGCAGCTCCCACCGCCTGTGGGCGATGGAGGGCAACACCATCCTGCCCGGCATCGACGACTACCCGCGCAAGACCGAGGTGACGACGCTCGCCAATGCCGGCCGCGTGCTGCGGTTTGCGCGCTCGGTTGGCATCAGCACCCTCTCGATGTGGGCCGTCGAGCGCGACCACGGCACCTGCCCGGGCCGGATCGACTCCAACACGTGCTCGGGGATCGTCCAGCCAGACTGGGCGTTCAGCCGCCTCCTCGAGCCGTTCACGGGCAGATGAGCACCGAGGGCCTGCGTGTCGTCGGGGCGGGGCTCGGCCGCACCGGAACGCACTCGCTCATGCTCGCGCTCGAGCAGCTCGTCGGCGGTCGCTGCTACCACATGGCCGAGGTGATGGAACGGCCCGATGACGTCCCGGTGTGGCACGCCGCGATCGGCGGCGAGCAGCCCGACTGGCGCACGTTCCTTGCCGAGTACCAGGCCACCGTCGACTGGCCGGCGTGCGCGTTCTGGCGAGAGCTTGCCGCCGCGAACCCCGGCGCGATCGTGCTGCTGTCGGTGCGCCACAGCGCCGATGCCTGGTGGAAGAGCTTCGAGGCGACGATCGCCGCCGGCCTGGCCAAGCCCGTGCCCGCCGACCGCCCCGAGTGGGCGGAGCGGCGCAAGATGGTGGTGGCCATGCTCACCGAGACGTTCACGCCGGACTGGCGCGAGCGGGAGGCGGCCATCGCCGCCTACGAGGCCCACAACGCCACCGTCCGCGCGACCGTGCCGCCCGAGCGCCTGGTCGAGTGGCAGCCGGCCGACGGCTGGGAGCCGCTGTGCTCCGCGCTCAACGTCCCCGTGCCCGCCGAGCCGTTCCCGAGGTCGAACTCGACCGAGGAGTTCCGGGCCAGCCAGCACGC
>DATCPV010000452.1:0-9372 GCA_036569885.1 Gaiellales bacterium
AGGTAGAGCACCCCTCCCGCCGGCG
Organism: Gaiellales bacterium; assembly: GCA_036569885.1. Classification (GTDB taxonomy): domain Bacteria; phylum Actinomycetota; class Thermoleophilia; order Gaiellales; family JAICJC01; genus JAICJC01. Next base: position 26 of record DATCPV010000452.1, read on the forward strand.
CCGGCAGCCGCAACCGCGCGTGGGCGAGGCCCGGGTTCCACGGCAGGCCCGCGTCCGAGACGCAGCCGATGCCGAGCCGCTCCGCCAGCTCCGGCGCCGCCGGGTCCGAGCTCACGAGCACAACCCGGCCGGCGTCAGCCGCCAGGGCGGTGCGGGCGACGTGCCCCACCATCGCCTCCATCAGCCGCCTGCGCTCGGCCACCGAGAGGGCGGGCGCAAGCCGCGACTTGGCGGCGTCCAGGCGCTTGAGGGGGATCAGGACGTCGGTCTCCACGGCCGCATCGTAGGCGGACGGTCTCCGCGTACACTCACGACGATTCGATGCTCGAAATCGGCTACAAGGCATCCGCAGAGCAGTTCGACGCCACCGAGCTTCTGGGCTACGCCCGGCTGGCGGAGGAGCTCGGATTCGACAGCATCGCCGTCTCGGATCACTTCCAGCCCTTCCGCCACACGGGCGGCCACGCGCCCGCCGCCCTGCCGTGGATGGGGGCTCTGGCCGCGACCACGTCGCGTGCGCGGCTGGGGACGAGCGTGTCGACCCCGACCATGCGCTTCCACCCGGCCGTATTGGCGCAGGCGTTTGCCACCATCGCCAACCTGGCACCCGGGCGCGTGTTCGTGGGCGTCGGCACCGGGGAGGCGATCAACGAGGTGCCTGCGACGGCGATGGCGTGGCCGGGCTTCTCGGAGCGGCTGGGCCGGCTGGAGGAGGCCGTCGATCTGATGCGGCGGCTGTGGACGGACGAACGGGTGACGTTCGAGGGCCGCTGGTACAGGACGGCGCGGGCGACGGTGTACGACCGGCCCGAGCGGCCGCTGCCCATCCTGGTCGCCGCGGCGGGGCCGCGGGCGGCCCGGTTCGCAGGCAGGGTCGGCGACGGATTCATCACCACCAGCGGCAAGCCCACCGAGCTCTACACCGACACGCTGCTGCCGGCCGTCGCCGAGGGCATGGACAAGGCCGGGCGCGCCGCGGAGGGGTACGAGCGGCTGCTCGAGGTGAAGGTCTCCTACGCGGCCGACGTCGAAACGGCGATCGCCGACTGCCGCTACTGGGCGTCGCTCGCGCTGCCCGCAGAGGCCAAGCAGGGCGTGGACGACCCGATCGAGCTCGAGCGGCTGGCCGACGCCGAGGGCGTCCACCCCGAGAGCCGGTTCATCGTCTCGGCCGATCCCGACGAGGTGGCCGAGCGCATCGGCGCCTACGTCGAGCTCGGGTTCGGGCACCTCGTCGTGCACGGGCCGGGGGCCGACCAGGCCGGGTTTCTGCGCCGGTTCGCCGCCGACGTGATGCCCAGGCTGCGCAACCGCTTCGGTTAGGCGACCGCCGGCGCGAGCTCGGCGCCGAGCAGCTCGACCGTCTCGAGGTCGTCGTGCATGAGGTGCTGCAGCATCATGCGCTCAACCCCGGCGTCGGCGAGCTCGTGGAGCTGCTCAGCCGCCTGCGCCACCGTGCCGTGGATCCAGGTGCTGTGGTCGCCGTCGTCCATTCCCGCGGCGACCATGCGCCGCCCGCGCTGGGCGAGGTCGGCCTTGTCGGCGCCCACGAGCACCGTGGCCATCACCGAGAGGACGAGCGTCGCAGGGTCGCGGCCGTGCCGTTCGCAGGCCTCGTCCAGCCGCTGCCGGGCGGCGCGGCAGTCGGCAGGCGTGGCGCTCACGACGTTGTACTCCTGTGCGAGCCGGGCGGCGACGGCAACCGTGCGCCGCTTGGCCGATCCGCCGATGATCATGGGCGGATGCGGCCGCTGCACCGGCTTGGGCAGCGCCTCGCAGTCGTCCAGCCGGTAGTGCCGGCCGGCGAACGAGAACGACTCGCTCGTCCACTGGCCGATGATGATCTCGGCCTGCTCCTCGAACACCTCCATCCGCTCGCCGAGCGAGGCGAAGGGAAAGCCGAAGGCCGTGTGCTCGCGCTCGAACCAGCCCGCACCGAGGCCGAGCTCCGCCCGGCCGCCCGAGATGTGATCGACCGTGTTGGCGGCGCTTGCGAGCACCGACGGGTGCCGGAACGTCGCCGGCGACACCATCGTCCCGAGCCGGATCCGCTCGGTGCGCTCCGCGAGCCCGGCCAGCGTCGTCCACGCATCGAGCGAGCCAAGGGCGGGGCCGTCGTCAACCGACCGGTAGTGATCGGAGCGGAAGAGCCCCTCCAGGCCGGTGCGCTCACAGGTCTCGGCGAGCGCCATCCACTGCGACCAGGTGACGCCCTCCTGGCCTTCGATCATCAGGCAAAGACGCATGCGGAGATGACGCTACCACGCGCACATATTTACGAATGGTTTTCATTGAAGTAACGCGTGACACAACCATGGGGGCCAGACTGCTCACGTCCGTACCACAGCGGCTCGCTCCCCCGAGTGAGTCGCGTCATCGGCAGGCACCCCCACAAGGGCGCGCTGACGAAGATCCCCCGGAGGGGGAATCGCCCGGGGCTCCTGTTCGGGGGGTCCCGGGCCACTCTTCCTTCAATTACCCAACTGGCGGTGGCGGCACCCGCCAATTGGCGTTTTGGCCGGGGTCATCCAATTGACACCGTCGGCGTGCGCCAATTGGGCGTCTCGGCCACCTGGACATCCTTCAATGCAGGGTGATGCGTTCGAGCCCGACCGGCGATCGCGGAATCGGCCAATTGACAATTCGACGCGGCGCCAATTAGCCGTTTTGGCCTCCCCAACCGCTTTGACCAACCTCCCCGGGTCAGGCGCGTACGTGGCCGTCGCCGTGGACGACGTACTTCGTCGTCGTCAGCTCCTCGAGGCCCACCGGGCCGCGGGCGTGCAGCCGGCTCGTCGAGTTGCCGATCTCGGCACCCATCCCGTACTCGCCGCCGTCGGTGAAACGGGTCGAGGCGTTCACGTATACCGCCGCCGCGTCGATCTCGTTGCAGAAGCGGGCGGCCGCCGCGTCGTCGGCCGTGACGATCGCCTCGGAGTGCCCGGTGCCGTGCTCGTTGATGTGCTCGATCGCGGCATCGAGCGAGTCGACCGTCCCGACCGCGATCTTCATGTCGAGGAACTCGGTTGCGAACGCCTCCTCGCCCTCGCAGAGCTCGACGCCGGCCGCCTCGAGCTCCGCCGAGATCCGGGCCAGCAGCTCGGGCCGGTCGCGGTGCACGAGCAGCGTCTCGGCGGCGTTGCAGACCCCGGGCCGCTGCACCTTGGCATTGAGCACGATTGCGACCGCCCGGTCGGCATCGGCGGAGGCGTCGACATAGACGTGGCAGTTTCCGCCCGCGGCTGCGAGCACCGGGATGCGCGACTCGCGCAGCAGCATCTTCTTCAGCTCCTCGCCGCCGCGGGGGATGACGACGTCGGCGGTCGCGGGGTCGGCGATCAGGTCTGCCAGCTCGGCGTGCCCTCCCTCGAGCGCGGTCACGACATCGGCGGGCAGGCCGGCCTCGACCAGCGCCTCGCGGACGACGTCCACCAGCACCCGGTTGGTGTGCGCCGCCATCCGCGAGCCGCGCAGGATGCAGGCATTGGCCGACTTCAGGCACAGCGCGGCGGCATCGACGGTCACGTTCGGGCGGGCCTCGTACACCACGAGCACCACTCCCAGGGGCACCCGCAGCTTGCGGATGCGGATTCCGCTCGGGGCCGTGAACTCGCGGATGGTCTGGCCCACCGGATCGGTCAGCTCCGCGACGGCACGGACGGCGGCGGCGAGGTCGGCGACCCGGCCGGGATCGAGGGCGAGCCGGTCGCGGATCGCCGGCCGCTCGCCGGCCGCGGCCTCGGAGTCGACCGCATTCGCCGCCAGAATCTCCTCGGTGCGGCGCTCGAGGCCGAGCGCGATCTGCTCGAGGGCGGCATCGCGCGCCTCCGTGCCCGCGGCCGCAAGCCGGCGGGCCGCGGCGCGCACGTCGGGGGACCGCAGCTCCGTGCTCACAGCAGCACCAAATCGTCACGCAGGACAGCCTCTGGGAGGCCGCGCCGGCCCGCGGCCTGCGCCAGGTCGCCCGCCTCGTAGCGGCTGACGCCCACGGCGAAGGCCCCGCCGTCAGGCCCGACCAGCTCGACCGCGTCGCCGACGCCAAAGGTGCCGTCGACGGCGACCAGGCCCACCGGAAGCAGGCTGGTCCCGCGCTCCGACACGGCTCGCCGGGCGCCGTCGTCGACCACCAGGCGTCCGCGCACCGGCGTCCCGTGGCGCAGCCACAGCTTGTAGGCCGATGGCAGGGCCGACGCGGCCGGGAAGCGGGTCCCCGATCCGCGGCCCGTGGCGGCGGCGGCGATCGCCCCCGGCTCGAGCCCCGAAGCGATGACGGCCTCCACGCCGCCGGAACCCGCGACCCGGGCCGAACGCAGCTTGGCAGCGATGCCACCGGAGCCCCAGCCCGACCGCGACGGCGCCGACTCGGCCACGGCGTCGACCTGGGCGGCGTCGAGGATCTCGGGGATCAGGCGTGCGCCGGCCGACGCTGGATCGCGGTCGTAGACGCCGTCGATGTCGGTCAGAAGCACCAGAAGCCTCGCCTGGAGCATAAGCGCGACGTGCGCGGCCAGGGCATCGTTGTCCCCGAAGGTGATCTCGTCGGTGGCGGTGGAATCGTTCTCGTTCACGACCGGGACGACCCCCCACGACATCAGCCGGCGCAGCGTGCGGCGGGCGTTCACGTACGAGCTGCGGCAATGGATGTCGGCCTCGGTCAGGAGCACCTGCCCGGCACGCAGGCCGAGCGCGGTGAACGCCGTCTGCCAGTGCGACTGCAGGAGCGTCTGGCCGAGCGCCGAGGCGGCCTGGAGGTCGCCCATCGCCCGCGGGCGGATGGCCTTGCCCAGCTCCCCGAGCCCAAGGGCGACGGCACCCGAGCTGACCACGACCACGGGCACGCCGCCAGAGACGAGCCCGGCGCACTCACCGGCGAGGCGCTCGAACACGGGCAGGCGGGGCCGCCCGTCGTCGTCCACGAGCGTGCTCGACCCGACCTTGACGACCACGGTCCTGCGCAGGCCGGGCCGGCGGTCAGCCACCGCTCACCGCCGAACGCGCCCGCGCAAGCTGGTCGTGGAGCGCCTCCAGCGGCTGGCGGGCCGCGGCGGCCTCGGCCGCCGTCGGCGAGTCGAACCGCTCGCCCGCCGCCACGCGCCCCGCCACCTCGGCGTGCGCCGCCCGGAACGGCATCCCCTCCTGCACGAGCCGCTCGGCCAGATCGGTCGCCACCGTGGTGCCGTCTCCGGCGGCGGCCGCCATGCGATCGGCGTCCACCCGCAGGCCCTCGATGCAGACTCGCATCGCGCCGAGCGCGCCATGCAGGTCGTCGACCTGGTCGAAGCAGGCCCGCTTGTCCTCCTGCAGGTCGCGGTTGTAGGCCAGCGGCACGCCCTTCAACGTGGCCAGCAGCCCGGCCAGCCGGCCGACGGCGGTGCCCGCCTTGCCCCGGGCCAGCTCGGCCGGGTCGGGATTCTTCTTCTGCGGCATCATCGACGAGCCGGTGGCCGCGGAGTCGTCGAGCTGGGCGAAGCCGTACTCGGCCGAGCTCCAGAGCACGAGCTCCTCCGCAAGCCGGGACAGGTGGACGAACGTGAGCGCGCATGCGAACACGAGCTCGGCGCAGTAGTCGCGGTCGGCGACGGCATCGATCGAGTTCTCGAACGTCCCCGCGAACCCGAGCTCCTCCGCGATCGACGCGGGGTCGAGCGGCAGGCTCGACCCGGCCAGCGCCGCGGCTCCGGCCGGGCTCACGTCGGCGCTCGCGTGCACCTGGCCGAGACGCCCGATGTCACGGTGCAGCGACCACACGTGCGCGGCCAGGTGCTGGCCGAGCCACACCGGCTGGGCGCGCTGGCCGTGGGTGTAGCCGGGCATGAGCGCATCGCCCTCGCGGCTGGCCAGGTCGAGCAGGGCGACGGCCAGGCCGCGCACCGCCTCGGTCAGGCGGTCGCAGGCATCCTTCACCCACAGCCGCATGGCCGTCTGCACCTGGTCGTTGCGGCTGCGGCCGGCGTGCACCCACGGCCCCAGCTCGCCCAGAAGCCGCTCGATGGCCGAGTGCACGTCCTCGTCGGAGGCGTCCGGTTCGAGCTCGATGTGGGCGAGGGCCTCGCAGATCCGGTCGGCGGTCTCGGCCGGGATCAGCCCCTGGCGCCCGAGCATGCGGGCATGCGCGGCGGTCGCCAGCAGGTCGAACGGCAGCAGCCGCCGATCGACGTCGAGCGATGCGGTGAACGCCAGCACATCGGGGTGCAGGCCCCCCGCCAGGCGCCCGGCCCACAGAGTGGTGGTCACGCCGGTGCCGCCTCCTTGACAGGCGCATCGGTTCCCGTGGCGGCGGCCCACGTCTTGGTGGGCAGCGACCAGACGTGGATGAAGCCCGCCGCGGCCCCGTGCTGGAAGCTGTCGCCCTGCTCGTAGGTGGCCAGGCCATGGTCGTAGAGCGCCGAGGCGGCGCGCCGGCCGGTGACCGCGCAGCTGCCGCGGTAGAGCCGCACCCGGGCGACGCCGGTGACGACGCCGGCGGTGGTGTCCATGAACGCCGCCATGGCGGCCCGAAGCGGCGAGAACCAGAGGCCGTTGTAGACGAGCTGCGCGTAGCGGCCGGCCAGCTCGGCCTTCGCGTGGGAGAGATCGCGCTCGGACACGAGCTCCTCGACTCCGGCGTAGGCCGCCATCAGCACGGCGGCGGCCGGCGTCTCGTACACCTCGCGGCTCTTGATCCCGACCAGCCGGTTCTCGATCATGTCGATGCGGCCGACGCCGTGCGCGCCGGCGAGCGCCCCGGCCCGTGCGATCAGGTCGACGAGGCCCATCCGCTCGCCGTCGATGGCCACCGGCAGGCCGGCCTCGAACTCGATCTCGACCTGTTGCGGCGCGGCGAACGCGCGCTCGGGCGCCAGCGTGAGCGCAAAGGCCTCCTCGGGCGGCTCGAACCACGGGTCCTCGAGCGGGCCGGCCTCGATCGAGCGGCCCCACAGGTTGTGATCGATCGAATAGGCCGCCCCGGACTTGACCGGCACCTCGATGCCGTGCTCGTGGGCATAGGCGATCTCCTGCTCGCGGGTCATCCCCCAGTCGCGCACCGGCGCGAGCACGGCCAGATCGGGTGCGAGCGCGGCGACCGCCGTCTCGAACCGGACCTGATCGTTGCCCTTGCCCGTGCAGCCGTGAGCGACCGCCGTCGCGCCGTGGTCGCGGGCGGCGCGCACGAGCCAGCGGGCGATCAGCGGCCGCGACAGTGCCGAGACGAGCGGGTAGCGGCCCTCGTAAAGGGTGCCGGCCTGCAGCACCGGCAGGACGAACTCGCTGGCGAACTCGTCGCGCGCGTCAACGATGAGGACGTCGCCGGCTCCGGCCGCGCGGGCACGCCGCTCGACCAGCTCGGGGTCGATGCCCTGACCGACGTCCACCAGCAGGGCGATCACCTCGGCGCCGTACTCATCGGCCAGCCAGCGCAGCGCCACCGATGTGTCCAGTCCGCCCGAGTACGCGAGCACGATCTTTTCAGCCACGGTTCCGTCCTTCCTATTCAACGATCATCGCGAGCAACGCCTTCTGGGAGTGCAGCCGGTTCTCCGCCTCGTCCCACACCGCCGAGCTCGGTCCCCAGAGCACATCGCGGGTGATCTCCTCCCCGCAGTGCGCGGGCAGGCAGTGGAGCACGACGTGACCAGGTGCGGCATGCCGGAGCAGGCCCGCGTTCACCTGGTAGGGCGCAAGCGCGGCCAGGCGCAGGTCACGCTCGGCCTCCCGTCCCATGCTGGTGAACGTGTCGGTGACGACGGCGTCGGCGCCGGTCACCGCCGCAACCGGGTCGGAGACAACCTCGATGACGGCCGCCGCGACGCCCAGCTCGGCCGCGACCGGCTCGTAGCCCGCGGGGGCGGCCACGACGACCTCCATGCCGGTGAGGGCCGCCGCGGTCGCCAGCGAGTGGCAGACGTTCGAGCTTCCGTCGCCGACCCACGCCAGCCGCCGGCCGGCGAGCCCGCCGAGCCGCTCGCGCAGCACCTGCAGGTCGGCCAGCGCCTGGCACGGGTGGTGCTCGTCGGTGAGGCCATTGATCACGGGCACCGATGCCGCTGCTGCCAGCTCCGACACGCGGGAGTGGGCGTGGGTGCGGATCATGATCGCGTCGAGGTAGCGCGAGAGCACCGCGCCCGTGTCCTCGATGGGCTCGCCCCGGCCGAGCTGGCTCTCGCCCGCCGCCAGGTGCACCGCGTGGCCACCCAGCTGCACCATCCCCACCTCGAACGACACCCGGGTGCGGGTGGACGGCTTCTCGAAGATCATCCCCAGCATGCGGCCGGCGAGCCACGGGTGCGGCAGCCGCCGCGACTGCAGCGACTTGAGGTGATCGGCCAGGTCGAGCACGGCCCCGATCGCATCGCCGCTCAGGTCGTCGACGCGCAGGAAGTCGCGCCCCTTGAGCCCGGCCGCCGCGATCGGCGCGTCCATCATGGCCTCATACGTTGGCATGCGCAGCCTCCGCACCGATGCGGTCGCACAGGTCGAGGATGTCGGCGCCGGTGGAGGGCTCGCGCGCGATCACCAGGACGACGTCGTCGCCGGCGATCGTCCCGGCGACCTCGGGCAGCTCGGCGACATCGAATGCACGCGCGACCGGCATGGCGTTCGCCGGCGCCGTCTTCAGCACGGCCAGGTTCCCGGACGACTCCATGCCACGCACCAAGCGGAGCGCCTCGCGCAGCCGCGTCGCCGGGTCGGCGGGCTCGTCCTCGGCCGGCAGGGCGTACACCAGATGCCCGTCCCTCCGCACCCGCACGGCACCGAGGCGCTCGAGGTCGCGCGACACCGTCGCCTGGGTGACATGCACCCCCTGGCCGGCCAGGAGCTCGACGAGCTGGGGCTGGGAGGTGACGGGGCGGCGGTCGAGCAGGGATGCGATCAGCTGGCGGCGGTCGGACATGATGCATTATCATACCGATCTACGGATGATCATGCAAAAGGGATGGTGCCGGCGACCAGGCCGCGGCCGATCACGACCGCATGCGCGCCGGCGGCGACGGCGGCGGTGACGTCGGCCACCGAGCCGACTCCGCCCGCGCTCAGCAGCAGTCCGGGAATCAGCTTGCGTGCTCCCGCGATCAGCTCGAGATCGGGGCCGCGGCCGGTGCCGTCGCGGTCGATGCCGGTGACCAGGAAGTCACGCGCGCCCGCCGCGGTCAGGCGGGCGAGGAACGCCGCCGCGTCGGTGCCGGTGTCCTCGGTCCAGCCGTGGGTGCGGACGCGGCCGTCGAGGCAGTCGAGCGCCACGACCACCCGGCCAGTGTCGGCGGCGATCCGGCCGACCAGGCCGGGATCGGCGGCGGCCAGTGTGCCCACCATCACGCGGGCGGCGCCCAGATCGAGCGCGGCGGCGATCTGGGGGCCGGTGCGGATGC
>DATCPV010000453.1:0-3964 GCA_036569885.1 Gaiellales bacterium
CCACGAGCACCGTCTCGGCGCTGATGGTGCGGCGCAGCAGCCTGGCGGCCGCGTCGCCGAGCTCGGAGCGCTCGCGGGCGGCCACGAGCCGCGGCTTGGTGCGCCGCAGGTTGATCGCGCCGAGCACCATGGCCGCCGCGAGCAGCCCGACCTTGACGAGGATCGCCACGCCGTAGGAGGTCGTCCACAGGGCGTTCAGGACCGGAATGTGGAGGATCGTCGAGCCGATGCCGCTCGCCAGCAGCAGCAGCACCGAGACGAACGCGACGTTCGAGAACCGGGGCACGCATACCGAGAGGCCGGCGACGCGCCGCCCCGCCGGAAGGCTCACCCACAGGATGAGGAGGCCGACCAGTCCACCCAGCCAGATCGAGCCCGAAACCAGGTGCAGCCAGTCGAACGCCAGCGAGACACCGCGCGGCGCGGTCTGGGCGGCGTGTCCGGCGAGCCCGGGGATGAGCAGCACCGAGCCCGCGGCGGCGAGCGCACCCAGGAGGGCGAGGATCTCTGCGATCGAGCGGTGCTCGCGCTGCGGGCGATCCACCCAGAGGGCGATCGCGCCCGCGGCGCAGAAGAGGGCCATGCAGATCTCGAGATCGACGTAGGCGCGCCCGAACGCGGTCACGCGGAACAGCGGCACGAGCGATACGACATCGAACACCGAGCGCAGCGAGTCGACAGAGGTGTCGACGTCCAGGTAGACCGGGATCGCGACCAGGCTGAGCCCGGCCACGACGCCCCAGGCGATTGTGACGGCGCGCAGGGTCGCCCCCTCCACCCGCCGCACGAGCGGCCGTGCGATCGCAATGCGCAGCACGAACAGCCCGATGGCGATCATCACCGAGAGGAACATGCACCAGCGGGCGATGAGCAGGTTCGTCGTCGTCGCCGTCTCGGCGATGCTCGGGATGGCGAACTGCGGCTGAGGCCCGGGGTTCGGGCCGACGGCGAAGGTGTAGTCGCCCTGCACGGGGTGGCCGTCGATCGAGATCGCGCGCCAGTAGATCAGGTACCAGCCGGTCGACAGGTGCGGCTTGAGCGGCACGACGAGCGTGTCGGGGTTGGACGGTGAGCGGTGCACGGGGGCGGTGGTCTGCTGGTCGCCGCGCGCATTTGTGACCGAGATGATGGCGAAGCGGGGCTCCACCGCCTCGTCGTAGGTGAGCGCGATGGTGCGGGGCGGGGTGTCGAGGATCGCGCCCGGTGTCGGCACGGTCTTCGTCAGATAGGCGTGCGCCGAGGCGGTCGCCGGCGCGACCAGCGCGATCAGCGCCGCCGCCGCGAGCACCCGAGCGCCCCGCCCCCGCAGGCTCATGCCAGCTCGCGCTTCCCGCCCGAACCGCCACCGCGCAGAAACAGGCCCGCAGCAGCCACGATCAGCGCGACCGCCCCCAGGGCGATGCCGATGATCCCGAGCGTCGAGCCGCTACTCCCGCCCATCGACGAGACGGCCTGGATCGTGGGTGCCGGCGCCTCGGAGGACTCGGATCCGGTCCAGTCGACGATCGAGCCGTCGGAGTAGGTCTGCTCGACGTGGAACGTGTACGTCCCGGTGTGTGCCGGCTGGGCGAGGAACTGGAACAGCGAGTCCTCGCCGGTGGGGATGTTCCCGCCCGTCCAGGTCACCTTCTGCACGACCGCGCTGTCACCCGAGCCGGTCTGCTGGAGCTGCCGCGTCCACCCTGGCGCGGGCACGAACGAGTCGATCCCGAACCCCTGCGGCACCGTGAGCACCACCCTGGTCGTCGTCAGGTTCTCCTTCTCGGTCGGGACCGCCAGGCCGTACAGCTGCAACTTGCCCGCGAGCGAGACCGCGGGACTGACGCGCGCGTGGGCGAAGGCGGCCGGCGCGAGCACGAGGGCGGTCGCCACGGCGACACCCGCCAGGGCGGCGCAACGAACGATCAGACGCATGGGGTACTCCTTGGATGAGAGAGCTCACTTGACCGTCAGGGTGAAGGGAGCCGTCAGGATGTGGCCGTGGATCTTGCATTGCAGAAACAGCCTCCACGTGCCCGTCTCGGGCGGGAGCACGCCCACGTGCATCACCCCGGGTTTGGTCGAGCTTCCCGTGATCGAGGTAGGCCCGACCGAGCTGGCGCAGCCGGTCTGACCCGGGGCACAGATGTGGGTGTGGAAATAGGCGAGGTCATGCACGTGGAAGAAGATCGCGTGCCCCATGGCGCCGTACCAGGGTGTGAATACCCCCGGTTGCCCGGCGCCGTTCTTGATGGTCACGTCGATCAACGCCGCCTGCGCGAGATGCAGCGGCGGGAGGGTCTTGATGGTGAAGTGCCACCCGCCGACCGTCACCTCGGGGTGGTAGGGCGGCAGGGGTTGAGGGTGATACGGACCGAGCACGTGGATGGTTTGGAACAGCTGGAAGTTGACGTATCCCGGCCCCTTTGTCGCCGGGTACAGGTCGACCAGGACGCGATAGGGGCCGGGCTTCGTGAACGTGACCGTCTGGCGGATCAGGCCGTCCTTGCCGACCCGCGGGTGACGGTGGATGATCGTGGCCAGGTCGTCGCGGACGATGATCAGATGCACGCCGACGTGCGGCCCGGGCCCGGAGCGGTAGTGCACAAGCGGCGCTCCCGAGGGGTGGGTGACGGTGAAGGACACGGTGACGGGGACGCCGACGTGAACCTCGCCCGCTGGGGCGAACCCGCTCAGGTGGTAGACGCGGGCGCCGCCGACCTTCACCGTGCCGCTCCCACCGCTCGAGTTGCACCCCGCGGCCACGCAGGCGATGGCCGCAATCGCGATGAGGCCGCGCCTCATGCCGTCGCCGCCCTTCCGTGGGCGAACACGTAGGAGGAGTGCGGCGGAACGCGCGGCCCGATCTCGACCACGATCTCCTCGTGGCGCCGCAGCGGCACCGCGGCGGGAGCACCCGTGAACCGCCTGCCCCCGATGTAGACGCGCACCGCGCGGGCCGAGGCGAACCCGCACAGACGGTGCCCCGCCAGAGGCTGACCCCAGACCGCGAACACGTCGCCCAGGGTCAGGCCGCGGCCGGCGCGAAACCGGACCACGCCGGTGGGGTCAGTTGTCCGCAGCGGATACGAGCAGCGCCCCCCGCTCACGGCGGCGCCGACCTGCAGCCGCGGCCGGGCGATGCCGACCCCCGGCGGGATGATCACCACCCGCCCCTGGGCGAAGACCTCGAGGTGGGCATCCTCCCAGCGGCCAGACGCCGATGTGCAGCGCAGACGCCCGATCGGTGCCGCCCGGTCGGCCCGGGCGCCGGTGTGCAGGGCGAAGCGGGGGCCGCGGCCGATGGGCGTCGCCACCGGCAATGCCGGCGCGGCATTGTGGCCGTGCCCCAGAAGGGCGGCCGCGAGGACCTCCAGGATGAGCACGAGCGAGGTCATGTCAGGTTGGGTGCGCGTCGAGGTGCGCGTCGTCGCATGTTCACGTCTCCAGCCGCGGGCGAGCGGCCGGCTCCCGCCGGCGGCTCAGATAGCGAGAGCGGCGTGAAGCGGCGGAGCGCGGCCGCGATGGGCGCGGTCGGGAGTGGCCGCCCGCGGGTGGCGGACGGGTGGGAAACCACGCGTCGAGAGCCCGGAAGCGAGCGTTCCGGCGGCTGTCGCGATCGCATCGCACAGCGTGGCGCCGGCCGCGCGCAGGAGGCGCTCGAAGCCGATCATCAGGGCCGCGGCTCCCAGGCCAAACAGGACGTGCAGGGCAAGCGCTGCGGGCGGGCCGCCGTGCGCGGCGACACCGGCGAGCGTCAGGCTGACGTGGGCGGCCCCCTGGCACACGAGCAACGCCGCCGCGAGTGCGGACGCTCCGGGCGCGGTGCCCGTGTCGAGCCTGGCGGCGAGCAGGTCTCCCCGGCGCACCCGCGCCGCCCGGGCATAGCGCGACACCGCCGCAGCCAGGCCGAACACCACGTGCAGCGCGAGCGACGCAGGCGGGCCGCCATGCGCGGTGACACCGAAGAGGGTCAGGCTGGGGT
>DATCPV010000454.1:0-6519 GCA_036569885.1 Gaiellales bacterium
CGCATGGAGCCCGCCAGGATGAGCCCGCAGAGCTCGCCGACACGATCGCCCGCCGCAGACGCACGCACGGCAAGGGCATCGGCGCGCCGAAGCGCCTCGTCGAACCGACCCATCCCGTTGAGGGCTTCGCCCAGCTCGACCTCGAGGAGGAGGTCGACCTCGGCGGGTGGTGCGAGTGCGGCGGCGCGTTCGAACAGGCTGAGGGCGGCGCGGTAGTCCTGGCGTTGGGCTGCCCGTTGGCCGCCGGCCATCAGGTGTCGCCTCGCGGCGGCGGTCAGGCTGCCGTCGTCGGGCATCCCCAGCTCGACCCGGTAGAAACAGGCCCGCTCAAGGTGGTAGCCGAGGATCTCCTCCAGCTCGACAAGGTCGGTTCCGTGCGCCTCCAGCCAGGATGCGAAGCGCCGGTGGAGCTCTGCACGGGTGGCCTTGGGCAGCGCGTCGTAGGCTGCGTCGCGGATGAGCAGGTGGCGGAAGCGGAAGGCATCCTCCCCCTGGATCAGCGGCTTGTCTGAGCGGATCAGCCCCTTGCGGACGAGCGCGGCCAGGCGCGGCGTCACCTGCGCCTCGTCGGGCGCAAGTGCCTGCACGGCGCCGCGGTGGAAGATCTCTCCCTCGATCGCGCCGCGCTCGAGCACGCTCCGCTCGGCCGTGTCGAGCTGATCCAGGCGCGCGCCCAGCAGCGCTCGCAGCGTGGGCGGGACGACAACATCACCCTCCGCGTCGCCGGCCATCGCCAGCATCTCCTCGATAAACAGCGGGTTTCCGCCCGCAGCGCGCGCGATCCTCTCGCGCAGTTCACCGGGGACTCGCCGCGGCATGAGCCGGTCGACGTCCTCGTCTCCCAGCGGCTCGAGCCGAAGCGTTACCGGCCAGGCGGGGCGGCGCTCGGTCAGCTCCGGCCGCGCCATGCAGAACAGGAGGATCGATGCGCCGGAGGACAGCAGCGCGACGTGCTCGATCAGGTCGAGGAACGTCTCCTCGCCCCACTGCAGGTCGTCGAAGACGACCACGAGCGGCCGCTCTGCCGCGGCGCGCTCCAGCGTCTTGCGGACCGCCCACGCGATCTCCTCCGCGGACGTCGCGGCGTCCGTCTCTGCGAACAATGCCGCGATCACCGCTGCGGCTGCCTCGTCAGGAGGCCGCACGTCAAGCTGCTTGAGCACCTCCACCACCGGCCAGTAGGTGATGCCCTCCCCATAAGGCAGGCAGCGGCCACGGGCGATCGTCGCATCCATGGAACCCAGGACCTCCGCGGCCAGCCGGGATTTGCCGACGCCGGCATCGCCGGTGATTGTCACCAGCTCGCAGCGCTGCCCGGCCCGCACGCGCTGCCAAGCCTCCCGCAGGACGGCGACCTCGCGCTCACGCCCCACGAACAGCTCGCCGTGGCGGCGCTCCGGCGCGTCATGCAGCCGCAGCACCCGATAGGCGGGAACCGGGTTGGCCTTGCCCTTCAACTCGAGAGGTTCGATCGGCTCGACGTCGGTCGTGTCGCGAACGAGCAGGAGCGTCGGCTCGCCTCCCCCGGCTGTGCGGCCTGCTCGAGCCGGGCGGCGACGTTGACCGCGTCCCCGGTCGCGAGCCGCTCCTCCGTCCCCGTCACCACCTCACCGGTCATCACGCCGATCCGTCCCCGCAGCCCCAGCTCGGGCAGCGCGTCGCGCATCTCCACCGCCGAGCGGACCGCCCGCAGTGCGTCATCCTCGTGCAGCGCCGGCACCCCGTACACCGCCATCACGGCGTCACCGATGAACTTCTCCACGCTGCCGCCGTGCCGCTCGACGATCGCCTGCATCCGGTCGAAATAGCGCGCCAGGAGCGCACGCAGCCGCTCCGGATCAAGCGACTCTCCCAACTCGGTCGAGCCGGTCACGTCGCAGAACAGCACCGTCACCGTCTTGCGCTGCTCGTGCGCACCTCCAGGCGCAGACGCGAACGAGAGGCCGCACTCCTCACAGAACCTGGCGCCCTCGCTGTTTGGGTGCCCACAACCCGCACACACAAGCATCGAGCGACACTAGCCGGGGTCGTTGATGGTTGCAAATGAGACGAACAGGGTTGCCGCGCGCGGAGCTACGCGGCGGAGCGCTCGGCCAGGAGCACGTCGGCCAGGCCCTCGCGCAGACCGCCGCGGGCGACCTGCAGAGGCACGCCGAGCACCTGCTGCGCCTCGTGCAGGATCAGCGCCCCGGCGAGCAGAACGCGGGCCCGCTCGACGTGGATGCCGTACGTGCGGGCGACGCGATCGGACGGCTGCCGCGAGACGAGCCGGATCGCGCGGTCGAGCCGGCGCTCGTCCAGCGTGCGTCCGACCAGTCGGCGCAGTGCCCGGGCGCTGCCGCCGGTGGCGAGCGCCGTCGCGACCTGAATGCTTTCGAGATCGCCCATCCGCTCCCGCACCTCTTTGCGGGCATGGTTGATCGCGCGCCGCGAGGGCGGGTCGCCCTCGAGGAACCGGCTGGTGAGCCGGAGCGAGCCGATCTCGACCGAGATCAGGCCGTCCGGACGGCGATCGGGACCGCCGATGGCGATCTCGGTGGATCCGCCGCCCACGTCGCACACGGCCACGGGGACCTCCAGCCCGGTGTGGCCGGCGGTGGCGCCCTCGAAGGCATACCGGCCCTCGTCGTGGCCCGACAGCACCCGCGCCTGGACGCCGGTGGCGTGGCTCAGCGCCGCCAGCAGCACGTCTGCGTTTTGGCTCTGGCGGCCGGGAGCCGTGATCACCACGTCGATGTGCGTGGCGCCATGGGCCCGGGCGAGCTTCGCGTAGCGGCGGGCGCAGGTCATCGTCTCGTCGAGCTTCTGTTCCGAGATGGTGCCGGTGTTCTCGATCTCGTGCCCCAGCCCCAGCACGGTGCGCTCGGTGCGAAGAGCGACGACCGCGGCGGTGCTGCCACGCCGGGCGACGAGCAGCCGGCCCGTATTCGAGCCGATGTCGATCACCGCGACGGTCATACGGGAAGTCTGACCGGTGGGTCGGCTGTCCTCGTCCGGGGGCAGACCCAGGACATCGATCTCCGTGGCGCTCACGGTCGGGCCGCCTGTGCGCGCCGCCGTGCCCGGCGCATCAGCGCCAACTGCGCGCCGCCGGTGCCGTCGCCGGGCAGCCGCTCCCAGCCGCCGTCGGGCAGGAGCTGCCACGAGAAATCGGCCGTGCCGAACAGGAGGTCGAACATCTCGGCCACCTGCGCGCGGGCGGCCGCATCCTCGATCGGCACCAGCACCTCGAAGCGGCCGTCCAGGTTGCGCGGCATCAGGTCGGCGCTGCCGAGGAGGTAGGTGGCCGACTCGCCCGCCTCGATGATGAACGCGCGGCTGTGCTCGAGCCAGCGGCCGAGGACGCTGCGGACGCGGATGTTCTCGCTCATGCCCTCGACCCCGGGGCGCAGGGCGCAGACGCTGCGCGTGACGACGTCGATCGACGCGCCGGCCCGCGAAGCCGCGTACAGGCCGTCGATGATCTCGCCGTCGGTGAAATTGTTGACCTTGATCCGGATCCGGGCGTGCTTGCCGGCGCGCGCGGCGTCGGCCACCGCCCGAATATGCTCGAGCAGCTTGGGCCGCAGGGTGTAGGGCGCCACCAGGAGCTTGCGGAAGGTCTGCGGCCGGCCGAACCCGGTCAGCAGGTTGAAGAGGTCGGCCACGTCGGCGGTGATGTCGTTGTCGGCCGTGAACAGGCCGAAGTCCTCGTACAGGCGGGCGGTCAGCGCGTGATAGTTGCCGGTGCCGATGTGGGCATACCGGCGCAGCCCGCGGCCCTCGCGGCGGACGATCAGCGTCGTCTTGGCGTGCACCTTGAGGTTGGGGAAGCCGTAGGCGACATGGGTGCCCGCCTCTTCCAAAGCTCTCGACCAGTGGATGTTGCGGCTCTCGTCGAAGCGGGCCTTGAGCTCGACCACGCACACGCTCTGCTTGCCCTCCTCGGCGGCCCGGATCAGGGCCGGGATCAGCGGCGAGCGCTCGCTGGTGCGATAGACGGTCGTCTTCAGGGCCACGGAGTCGTGGTCGCGGGCGCCGGCGTTGATGAACTCCTCGACGGTGGACGCGAACGAGTCGTAGGGCAGGTGGATCAGGATGTCGCCCGCGTCGATCGCCGCGAACATCGCCTTGCGATCGCCGGTCGCAAACCGCGGCGGCACCATCCCCACCCACGGCTCGTACTTGAGGTCGGGCCGGTCGAGATCGGCGACCTGCGACACGTCGGCCAGGTCGAGCATGCTGTGGATCCGGAACACCTGGCGATCGGTGACATCGAGCGAGTCGACCAGGCGGCGCTGCATCCGCGGCGACATGTCGTGCGCGACCTCGAGCCGCACGACGTCGCCGAAGCGCCGCCTGCGCAACTCGACCTGCACCGCCTGGAGCAGGTCGTCGGCATCGTCGGAAACCTCGAAGTCGGCGTCGCGCGTGACCCGAAACGGCGCCGACTCGACCACCTCCATGCCCGGGAACAGGCGCGTCAGGAAATGGGCGATCACCTCCTCGAGCGGGAAGGTGAGCCGGTCGCGGCCGATCGTGACGAAACGAGGCATGCCCTCGGGCACCTTCACCCTGGCCAGCCGCTCCTCGCCGCTGGCCGGGTCGCGGACGAACACGCCCAGGCTGAGCGAGAGGCCGGAGATGTAGGGGAACGGCTGTCCGGGCCCGATCGCAAGCGGCGTCAGCACCGGGTAGATCTCGCGCTCGTAGTGCACGGAGAGAGCGCGCAGCTCCGCGCGCGTGCCCTGCTCGACCCGGCCCAGCCTGATGCCGGCCTCACCGAGCGCCGGGACGAGCTCGCGTTCCCAGAGCGCCGACTGGCGCGACACCTGCTCGCGCACGCGCCCGGCGATCTCGTCGAGCGCCGCATGCGGGCTGCGGCCGTCGGGCGAGCGCACATCGAGGCCCGATGCCGCCTGCCGCTCGAGGCCGGCCACACGGACCATGAAGAACTCATCCAGGCCGGAGGAGACGAACGAGCACAGGCGGACGCGCTCGAGCAGCGGCACGCGCGGATCCTCGGCGACCTCCATGACCCGGGTGTTCCAGTCGAGCCACGAGAGCTCGCGGTTCAGGAACCGGTCGGGCGGCACCTTGACCTTGCGGGCCGCAGCGCGCGCGGCCGCCGGCCGCCGGCGCCGAGCGGTGCCCAGCTCAGTCACCCTGGCGCCGGCTTCGCCCTTGTCCGCCGGATCTGCCACCTAGTGCTCCACTACCCAAACCGGCCCGTGACGTACGCCTCTGTGCGGTCGTCGGACGGGCGGGTGAACAGCTGGACGGTGGGCGCGTGCTCAACCAGGATGCCGCAGCGTGAGCCCTCTTCGGAAACATCGACGCTGAAGAACGCGGTCATGTCGGCGATCCTGGCCGCCTGTTGCATGTTGTGTGTCACTATCACAATCGTATAGTCGTTCTTGAGTTCGGCAACCAGATCCTCGATCGCCTGGGTGGCGATCGGGTCGAGCGCGGAGGCCGGTTCGTCCATCAACACGACGTCGGGCTGGATGGCCAGCGCCCGGGCGATGCAGAGGCGCTGCTGCTGGCCGCCGGAGAGCGAAAGGGCGTTGGTCTTCAGGCGCGTGTGCACCTCGTCCCACAGCGCCGCCTGGCGCAGCGCCTTCTCAACACGGTCGTTCAGATTGTCGGTCATCCCGTGCAGGCGGAGGCCAAAGGCGACGTTGTCGAAGATCGACTTGGGGAAGGGATTCGGCCGCTGGAACACCATCCCGATCCGGCGCCGCACCTCGACGGGATCGACGCCGGCGGCGTTCAGGTCGTGGCCGTGGTAGCGGATCGTGCCGTGCACAGCTGCACCCGAGATGAGGTCGTTCATCCGGTTCAGGCTGCGCAGGAGCGTCGTCTTGCCACAGCCCGAGGGGCCGATGAAGGCCGTCACGAGGCTCTTGTGGGTGTCATGTTTGACGTCGCGGATCGCAACTGCCCCGGAGTACGACACCGACACGTCCTCGAGACTCAGTACGACGGCCTTCCCCTCCTGGGGATTGGCGCCGTGCTTCGCCGCCAGCTCGGCCATCTGGGCCTGCGAGCGGGCCAGGGCGATATCTGCGCCCGGCGTTTGGCCCGCGCCCCCGCCCTGTTCGTCGTTTTCTGATTCAGTCATGGTCTGCATCTTGTCTGATCCCCGTGGGTCGGCGTATTCGGTCATGGGTGCTCACCTCGCTCGCTCGATCTGGCGGCGGGTGCGCAGCGAGAGCGCGCGCCCGATGATGCCGGTCACAAGGACGGCCGTCATCAACACCAGGGCGGCCGCCCAGGCGGTGTGCTGATCGGCCACGCTGGGTGACTCGGAGTCGACATAGATCGTCAGTGGGATGGACGCCATCGCCTGGTGGACGTTGGTGGTCACCGAGTTCGCGAAGATCGACGACGTGAAGAGCAGCGGCGCCGTCTCGCCGGCGGCCCTGGCGACGGCCAGGATCGTAGCGGTGACGATGCCGCCGACCGCGGTCGGCAGGATCACCGTCACCACGGTGCGGGCACGTGTCGCCCCGAGCGCCATACCGCCCTCACGGAGGG
>DATCPV010000455.1:0-6731 GCA_036569885.1 Gaiellales bacterium
ACGAGGCCGTCGGAGTCGTCTCTGTGAGCCACGGCGTCCTGCAAACGCTGTACGTGATGCCAGGGTTCTGGAGCCGAGGCGTCGGAAGCACGCTTCACGACCTCGCCCTCGATCGGCTTCGTGAAACGAATGTCCCGGAGGCGCGCCTCTGGACGCTCACCGAAAATCATCGAGCGCGCGCCTTCTACGAGAGACGCGGATGGAGTCTCACCGGCCGCACGCGCGTCGTGCCGTTCCCGCCCCATCCGATCGACGTCGAGTATGCGCGCTCGACGCTTCGCGGCTAGCCGCTGCTGATGTTGGCCGCCAAGTCCTGATAGGGAGGGACGAGTGCTTGCCAGCGTGCCTCGACGTCCTCGGGTTCACGGCCAGCGAGATACGCGGCGAGGTTTTCGGCGTGGATCTGCCAGCCGGCTCCAAAGAAGGCGATCACATCTAGGGGCATGCCTCGAACCTCGAGGACAAGGACGGTCTGGTCGCCATCAGGGGTCAGTGTGACCTCTTTGACCGCGTCGAACGGCGGCACGCCCTGCCCCTTGCGGTACGACTCATCGGTTTCCCTGGTTGTGACCACGATCCGCCGCGGTGGTTCGCACGCGTCGATGCGGCCGGTGCTGTCGATGTCATCGGCTTCCAGGTAGAGACGGAACTGTCCGCCGGGGCGGAGATCGCCCTCGATCTGGCCGTGCCAGCGGGCCAGGCGGACGGGATCGGTGATCGCCGACCAGAGGTCGTCGATGGTGGTGTCGTAGCGGTCTTCGATTCGGACGACGCCTGCGCCGTCTGCTGATCGCAGGCTGCCAAGAATGCGGGTGCCCGGATTTGCGTTGCTCGTCATGTCGCGCTCCTTCGTTCGCGTTTTCCTCGCGCCACCTCGGTATGCAGGGCGTCCAATCGCTGCTCCCACAGAGACCGGTAGCGGCCAAGCCACTGATCTACTTCTGCGAGCGGTGCGGGGCGAAGACTGTAGACCCGCCGCTGCGCCTCCTGGCGGGCCTCGACCAGCCCCGCTTCCCTCAACACTCGCAGGTGGCGGGAGACGCCCGGACGAGCGATCGGCAGCAACGCCGCCAGCTCACCCGCGGTCGCCGGGCCCCGGGCCAGCGTCTCCAGCAGCGTCCTCCGGCTCTCGTCAGCGACCGCCCGCAGAACAGCTTCCATGCCACAACCGTACCAAGTCGGTTACGTAACTGTCAAGGTACGTACGCAGCATCCCAATTGGCGCCCCCACCGAGCGTCAATTGGCATTCCGGCAGTCCCCCAGCCACCCCGCAACCAACCCCAGCGCGCGCTCGAGCCGCTCGGCGTTTCCGGGCAGGTGCGGCCACGGACTGGCTCCCGAGGGGTGTGGCAGCGCGAGCAGCGGCCGCCCGTCGGCCAGGCGCAGCTCGGTGCCGACCGCGTCGTCGAGCCGGACGCCGGGCGCGAGCTCCTCGAGGGCGAGCGTCCCCACCGAGATCACCACGGGCGCGGGCACCAGCGCGAGCTCGCGCCGCAGCCACGGGACGCACTCGCGCACCATGGCCGGCGAGGGGCGCACATCGCTGCCGCCGGGCCGCTTGCCCGGAAAGCAGTGCACCACCGCGGCGATGTAAAGGCGGCCGTAGAAGGAGCGCTCGTTGCCGAGGCCGGCGGGCTCGAGCCACCGCCGCAGCCGCCGGCCGGCCGGGCCGCTGAACGGCGTCAGGTTGTCGGCCTCGCGCACGCCAGGCGCCTGCCCGACCAGGATCGCATCGGCGTCGCGGCGGCCGCTCACGACCGGCATCGACTCCACCCGGATACCGGCCGCGACGCACCGCCGGCAGGGCCGCAGGGCGCGGTGGAGCCCCTCCAGATCGACGATCCGCTCCCGCTCGTCCACGCCGGTAGTATCAGCGGCCGTGAACCGCGCCGGTGCCAACCCGTTCCCCTGGGCCGCCGACTACCAGTACTCCCAATCGGTCGTCACCGAGGGCGCGCTGGTGTTCAGCGCCGGCCAGGGCGCCTTCGGCCCGGACGGCAGCGTCGCCGCGCTCGGCGACGCCGAAGGTCAGATCCGGCTCGCGTTCGCCAACCTCGCGGCCGTCCTCGAAGCCGAGGGCGCGTCGCTTCGGAGCGTGGTCAAGATGACGGTCTATCTCGCCCGGGCGGCGGACTACGACGCCTTCAAGCGCGTGCGCGGCGAACTGTTTGCGCCGCCCTACCCCGCCTCGACGGCGGTCGTCGGGGGCGGGTTCCTGTTCGAAGGCATGCTCGTCGAGATGGACGCGGTCGCGCGGGTCGGCGAGGAACGGGTGTGAGCGCCGCCAAGGTCTATCTGTCCACCGACATCGAGGGCACGGCCGGGATCGTCGACTGGGGCCAGGTGATCGGGCCGAGCGCGGAGTACGAGGTGGGGCGGCGGCTGCTCCTGGCCGAGGTGAACGCCGCCATCGACGGCGCGGCTGATGCAGGCGCGAGCGCGTTCCTGGTCAACGACGCCCACGCGACGATGCAGAACCTGCCGCCGGCCGCCGTGCACGGCGAGGCCTCCTACCTGTCGGGCAAGCACAAGCCGCTCTACATGATGGAGGGCCTGGATGCGAGCTTCGACGCCGCGTTCTTCATCGCCTACCACGGCTCGATCGGACACGAGCGCGCGATCCTGTCGCACACGTACAACCCGTCGGCGATCTGGGAGGCGAAGCTGAACGGCGTGGTCGTGGGCGAGAGCGCCCTGAACGCGCTGGTTGCGCTGCACCACGGGGTGCCGGTGGCGCTGATCACGGGCGACCAGGCGACGGCCGACGAGGGGCGAGCGTTCATGCCCGGTATCGAGGCGGTGGTCGTGAAGCGCTCAGTGAGCCGGTTTGCCGCCGAGAGCGTGCACCCGCGCCGGGCATGCGAGCTGATCCGCGCCGGCGCCCGCACCGCTCTCGAGCGCCTGAGCGGGATGAGGCCGCCGGCGATCGACCTGCCGGCGACGCTCGAGCTCACCTTCCTGACCGCCGACATGGCCGAGGCGGCCACCGCGATCCGCCGCGTCGAGCGCACATCGCACCGGACAATCACGACCGCAAGCGAGGCCCCGTTGGAGCTCTACCGCACGTTCGTCACCATCGTCGCCCTGACCAGAGGGCTGGGCGAATGAGCTCCGCGACGTCCGGGCCGTCCCGGCGCATGCTGCGGTTCGACTCGCCGGCGCTGCGCGACCTCGAGTGGCCGTGCCTGGAGGTGACCGGTGCCCATGACGGGCCGACGCTGTGCATCCTGGGCGGGATCCACGGGTGCGAGTACTCGTCGATCGCGGCCGTGGTGCGAGTCGTGCGTGGCCTCGATCCAGCTCGGCTCTCCGGGTCGGTGGTCGCGGTGCCGATCGTGAACCTGCCCGCGTTCCGCACGCGGACGCCCTTCATCTCGCCGCCCGACGGCAAGAACCTGAACCGCTGCTTTCCCGGCGATCCAGACGGGACGTTCTCGGACCAGCTGGCCCACCACGTCTTCACCGAGCTGATCGCGCCGGCCGGCGCACTGATCGACATGCACGGCGGCGACCTGGTCGAGGCGCTCGAGCCGTTCACGGTCTACGACTCCTCTCCGGTGGACGCCACGACCCGGGCGATGGCGATCGCGTATGGCCTGCCCTACGTCGTCTGCACCGAGCGTGAGGGCGCGGCGATCGGCGGGACGACGTGCGGCGCGGCGGCCGATGCGGGCGTGCCCGGCATCACGCCCGAGGTGGGCGGGTGCGGCCTGCTCGAGGAGGACGCGATCGCCGCGCATGTCCAGGGGACCCAGAACGTGATGCGCAGCCTCGGCATGCTGGAGGGAGAGGTGAAGCCGGCGAGCGTGCCGCAGCGGTCGGTGGACAGGTTCGTGTGGCTGCGCTGCCGCGAGGCCGGCTGGTGGCAGCCGTCGGTGCGGGTCGGCGACGAGCTCGAGGTGATCACGGCGCCCGAGGCCGGGGTCCCGCTCTTCATCACGTCAAGCCCCGCCGTGGCCGACGACGGCCTGCTGCTGGGCCTGGGCGCCGGTATCCGCCCGCTGTGAATATGTAGTGCCTGGCACCGGTTATTCAGCCGGATAGAGGGCCGTCAGCTGCCGGCCGGTCTCCGCCAGCGCCTGGCGCAGGCCCGCGTCATGGGCTGTAGTGCACCGACCGGAACCCCCAGGTGTCGTGCAGCCAGCGCGGGACGGTGTCGGCGAGCGCCCGCTCGAGCTCGGTCCCGGCGGCCCGGTCGACCAGCCACCACGCAACCACCGCGTCCGTCCCCGGCGGAGAGCTTCCGTCGGCCGGATCGATATAGACGCAGCCGTAGAGCTCCGTCTCGTCCGCATCGAGCACGGCGTAGTTGAACGTCTCCTGCGCCGCGATCTCGGCCTCGTGGTGGGCGAGGTCGTCCCGGTCCTGCTCGTAGGTCATGTCAGCCGGCGGCCAGCCCCAGGCCGCACCGTACCCGGCCCACAGCCGCTCGCGCGAGCCCACCACCGCGGGGTAGTCGATGTCGACATCGGTCTCCCTGATCGGCCGCAGATGATGGCCGGTGGCAAGCTCGAGCCGCTGCGGAGTCGAAAAGCCGGGCGCAAGCCACGCCACGGCGGCTACTCCCGCCAACCCGACTCGATGAGGCCGCGCACCTCCTCGACGCCGGCCCGCCACACCGCCTGCCAGTCGGCGTCGGGGCGGCGGTAGTCGCCGCCGTAGCAGCCGTCGCCGAGGAGCTCGCGCACGGCCGCCGGGTCGGACACCCGCAGGGCCACGGGGTCGACGGGACGCTTGTGGCCCTCGGGCGGCTCGACTCCGGCCACCCGCGTCCAGGGGAAGCTCTCGAGCCAGGAGGCATGCGAGGCGTCGGGGTCGATCGCCTGTACCACCGGCCACACGCGCGGCCCGTTCCACCAGCTGTGGAACAGCACCTGCGCACCCGGGCGCTCGCGCATGAAGTCGGGCCCGACGGCGGCCGCAGGCGCGTTGCCGCCGTGGCCGTTCACGATCAGGAAGCGGCGAAAGCCCTGGTCGTGCAGCGAGTCGAGCAGGTCGCGCACCACCGCCAGGTACGTCCCCGGGCGCAGCGTGGGGCTGCCGGGGTAGGCGGCGAAGTAGGGCGTGAGGCCGTAGGGCAGCGCGGGCAGCACCGCCACCCCCAGCGGCTCGGCCGCCTCGACCGAGACCCGCTCGGACAGGATCGCATCGACCCCCAAGGACAGATACGCATGCTGCTCGGTCGAGCCCAGCGGGAGCACGACGCGGTCGTCCGTGCGCAGGTACTCCTCGATCTGCATCCAGGTGCAGTCGTGCATCCTCATCCCGCCACCGCCTCGTAGGTCGCCGCCACCGACAGCAGGAACGAATCACGATCCACGGCCGCCATCAGCTGGAGCGCGGCGGGCAGGCCGTCCTCGGCGGCTCCGCACGGGAGCGTCACGGCGGGCACCCGGGCCAGGTTGCACGGGCCGGTGAAGCGGGCCTCGGCCGCACCCTCGGGCGTGCTGAACGGGGGGTCCTCGGGCGGCGCGACGAAAGCCATGGTCGGCCCGGCCAGGACGTCGACCTGCTCGAGGGCGCGCGCGAAGGCCGCCGCGACCCGGTCGGCAACCTCCAGCGCGGCTCGGTACTCGGCCTCGGTGATGTGCGCGGCCATCTCGAGCAGCGCCCGCGTCCCCGGCCCGTAGCGGTCGCCCTCGGCCCGGTAGTGGTCGGCATGCACCTCCCACGCCTCCCAGAGGACGATCACGCCCAGCGCGTCGTCGGCCGGCTCGAGCTCGGGGATGTCCAGGTCGTGGAGCTCGTGCCCTGCGCCGGCCAGGGCGTCCAGCGCCTCGGTCACGCGCGCGCGCACGCTGGAGCGCACGTCTGGGTCGTCGAGCTGGCGGCGAATGACGCCGACGCGGACGCCGCCGACGGGCTCGATCGGGCAGGGCCGGCCCTGCAGCACGGCCAGGAGCTCGGCCGCCCCGGCGACGGTGCGTGCCAGGGGCCCGATCCCGTCGCACGTGTGCGAGAGCGGGAAGAGCCCCGCCCTCGGCACCGATCCCGTGGTCGGTTTCACGCCGACGATGCCGCAGTAGGCGGCCGGAACGCGGATGGAGCCGCCGCTGTCCGTGCCGACCGCCTGATCGCAGACGCCCGCGCCCACGAGCGCTGCGGAGCCGCTCGACGAGCCGCCCGCTGTGCGGCCCGGGTGGTGAGGGTTGAACGTCATGCCGTAGGCCGGGTTGACGCTGCCCGCGCCGTACTCCAGCAGGTTGGTCTTGCAGAAGACATCCGCGCCCGCGGCGCGCACCCTGGCGACCGCCTCGGCGTCCGCCGTGGCCGGCGGCGGCACCGCCACCGTCGAGGCGTTGGTCGTCACCTCCCCGGCAACGTCGATGTTGTCCTTGATGGCGACCGGACAGCCGTGAAGAGGGCCGGACGCGGCCCGCTCGGGCGCCGCCATCACGGCGATCACGGCGTTCAGCGGCCGGCCGAGCCGCTCCAGCCGTTCGTAGGCGGCCAGGAGCTCGAGATTCGCCCGCTCGCACACCCGACGGCCGTCCTCGATCGCGTGGATGAGCGCGCCCGTCTGCCGGACGAGGGGGCCGTCGAGCGCGGCGAGCATCGCGTCCACCTCCGTCTTGCGGTGCCTCACCGTCAGGTCGCGATAGATGCCGCTGTGGGTCTTGGCCGAACGCCGGTTGAACTCGACCAGCCGGTCGATGGAGCCCTCGAGGTCGGCGGGGTCGAAGCCGTCGAACGGCTCCGGCGTGGCCGTCGCCGCCGCCAGCACCTCGCG